>JANLSL010000583.1:0-2126 GCA_031362385.1 Alphaproteobacteria bacterium
CAGTGCCGCGTCAATCGTATCAGCCAGATTGGGCACCAGCACGTCACAGGTTTTGATGGCCTTGATCAGCTCGTCGCGCGTGAATGAATGGTCATCGACATTCAAATGCACGTCGAACAGCTCCATCATGCGTGTTTCCACCGCTTCGGGCAGCTTGCGCGTTACAACGACTGATGGCTTGGGCTTGGTTGAATTTGGCACAGGGCTTTGATGATACTAATATGGCTTCGCAAGCCGTACCAACCGGGCCATCTCTTGTCTAGCGCCTCAAACCAAGGCAAAAAGAAGCTATTGGTAATTTTGACTTGGCATTTTCTTCTGTGACAACTGTGCAGCCCCCGATCGCTCTGTCATTGTTTTGCGCGGCCATGTTGGCTCTGAGTGTGCCCACATTCGCGCAAACGCCTGCAAATCCGCCTAAACCTGCGGCGGCCAAGCCGACGCCTAAGCCCGCCACAAAGCCTGCCGTTCAGATTGAAGCACCCCCAGCCGCCCCCACCGCGCCCGCTGCCGAAACAGGCCCCAACGAAAATAGCACTGTGGCCGCCACTGAGCCGTCGTTGCCCATTCCGCGTTTTGTGTCGCTACGGACCGACCCGGTGAACCTGCGCACCGGGCCAGGCGTGCGCTATCCTGTCGACTGGATTTATATGCGCCGTCGCCTGCCGGTAGAGATCATCGCCGAATTTGAAACCTGGCGCCAAATCCGCGATGCCGATGGTGCTGAGGGCTGGGTGCACCAAAGCATGCTCAGTGGTCGGCGCACCGGAATGATCAAAGGCGCTGCCCAGGCGCTGCGCAAGACGAACGTCGATAGCGCTGAGACTCTGGCAACCCTAGAGCCTGGTGTGATTATTGATGTGCAACGCTTTGCCGCTGATGCGCCCTTCTGCCGCGTTGAGATCAACGGCTTGCAGGGCTGGCTGAAACGCGATCAGTTTTGGGGTGCATATCCGCAAGAGAAGATTGAGTAGCAGCATTTGCCGATCCTCCTGCGTTGCTCTTTAGATTCGCAGGGCACGCGCAAAAACCCCCTAATCTAAATCTTTCGCCAGTTCGGCCCGGGTTGCTTCGGGCATGACTGCGATGTGGCCGTAGTTAGCGTGGGTTGCACCGAGCAGGACTTGGGTTTCCGCTCCCTTGAATTTTGCCGCTTGTTCAGCCGTCATTTTAAAATGCAAGAAGTGTACAGCTGAGGTTTTGCCTTCGGGCGTGGTGCGCTCAGCATCATCGCTGGGGGCGGCTTTTACACTTTCGCCAGCAAATGTAAGCGCGATCGAATCTTCAATGTGGCCGAGTGTTGCCAAAATCCGTGCCCGCTTTATTTCATCTTCAATTTCGATCAGCATGGTCGCGACCAGCTCGCGCCCCTGTGGGATCAGCGGATTGTAGGAATCGAGCTCGCCTAGCACCTGCGCAGGTCCGCCCTTTTCGATGTAGAGCATTTCATGAACTTGCGCCCACATGGTGTTGTAGTTCTCAAAATGAAAAGTCGCGAACGGGCCCACTTCGAGGCGGCGATTCTTTTTTACCTGCACCAGCGCTTTGCGGTGGTCGCGCCTGATCCTGGCGTACTCGGCCATGGGCATAATCTCGGCAGAGGTGATGCGGCGTTTGGTCATAGCAATCACATTCATAGCTGATAGGCCTTGGCGAAAATTTGAATCGGGTGCAGTGGCTCAACGGTTTTGGGCGCATCGCCGCTCGCTAACCCTTGGGCCAAGTGCTTGCCTGCGAGGGGGCACTCGGAAGCCAGATATGTTTTGTTCGCATCGGCTGCTTTGCGTACAGTTTGGCGCGCAAATTTAGTAGCCACTTCGAAGTTGGCTTTTTTCACGCCCCATGATCCACCGTGGCCTGAACAACGTTCAATCACGGCCACGTCAGCTTGCGGGATCAGTCGCAACATCTCGGCAGCTTTAGCGCCCATGTTTTGGGCGCGCGCGTGACACGCGAAATGGAGTGCTACACTGGCGCCTGCATTCAAGCCGGGCGCCAAGCCCTCTTTGCCAGCGATGTCGACGATATATTCGCAAATATCAAATGTTGCATTCGCTAACACTTTGACGTTTTCATCTTCAGGCACAATCAGGGGCCACTCAAACTTCATCATCAAACTGCACGAC
>JANLSL010000584.1:0-1516 GCA_031362385.1 Alphaproteobacteria bacterium
TTGTGTCGCTGCGGACCGACCCGGTGAACCTGCGCACCGGGCCAGGCGTGCGCTATCCCGTCGACTGGATTTATATGCGCCGGCGCCTGCCGGTCGAGATCATCGCCGAATTTGAAACCTGGCGCCAACTCCGCGATGCCGATGGTGCCGAGGGCTGGGTGCATCAAAGCATGCTCAGTGGTCGGCGTACCGGCATGATCAAAGGCGCTGCTCAGGCGCTGCGCAAAACCAACGTCGACAGCGCTGAGACTCTGGCAACCTTAGAGCCCGGCGTGATTATTGATGTGCAACGCTGTGCCGCCGATGCGCCCTTCTGCCGGGTTGAGATCAACGGCGTGCAAGGGTGGCTGAAACGCGATCAGTTTTGGGGCGCGTATCCGCAAGAGAAGATTGAGTAGAGCCGAAAGATGATTCGCCCGACGCTCTAATCCAAATCTTTTGCTAACTCCGCGCGCGTGGCTTCGGGCATAACGGCGATGTGGCCATAGTTGGCGTGGGTTGCACCGAGTAATACTTGGGTTCCCGCCACCTTGAACTTTGCTGCTTGTTCAACAGTCATTTTAAAATGCAAGAAGTGTACGGCTGAGGTTTTGCCATCGGGTGTGGTGCGCTCAGCATCATCGCTGGGCGCGGCTTTTACAGTTTCACCAGCAAACGTCAGCGCAATCAAATCTTCGATGTGGCCGAGTGTTGCCAAAACCCGTGCCCGCTTAATTTCATCTTCAATTTCGATCAGCATGGTCGCAACCAGCTCGCGCCCCTGTGGGATCAGCGGGTTGTAAGAATCGAGCTCGCCTTGCACCTGCGCCGGTCCGCCCTTTTCGATGTAGAGCATTTCATGAACTTGCGCCCACATGGTGTTGTAGTTCTCAAAATGAAAAGTCGCGAATGGGCCCACTTCGAGGCGGCGATTCTTTTTAACCTGCACCAGCGCTGTGCGGTGGTCGCGCCTGATCCTGGCGTACTCGGCCATGGGCATAATCTCGGCAGCGGTGATGCGGCGTTTGGTCATAGCAATCACATTCATAGCCCGTAGGCCTTGGCGAAAATTTGAATCGGGTGCAGTGGCTCAACGGTTTTGGGTGCATCGCCGCTGGCGAGACCTTGGGCCAAGTGCTTGCCTGCTAAGGGGCACTCTGAGGCCAGATATGTTTTGTTCGCATCGGCTGCTTTGCGCACAGTTTGGCGTGCAAATTTAGTCGCCACTTCGAAGTTGGCTTTTTTCACGCCCCATGATCCGCCGTGGCCAGAACACCGCTCAATCACGGCCACATCAGCTTGTGGGATCAGGCGCAACATCTCGGCAGCTTTAGCGCCCATGTTCTGCGCGCGTGCGTGACACGCGAAATGGAGTGCTACACTGGCGCCTGCATTTAAGCCGGGCGCCAAGCCCTCTTTGCCAGCGATGTCGACGATATATTCGCAAATATCAAATGTTGCATTCGCTAACACTTTGACGTTTTCATCTTCAGGCACAATCAGGGGCCACTCAAACTTCATCATCAAACTGCACGAC
>JANLSL010000592.1:0-1735 GCA_031362385.1 Alphaproteobacteria bacterium
ACGTGCTGTCCATCGCGCGCGCGAAAGCTAATCTGGGGTGGGAACCGCGCACGTCGTTTAGTGACGGCTTAGCGCGCACAGTGGCGTGGCTGCGCTCACGCCCCACAGATGAAATATAGAGTGTCGTGCGGAAAAGTGGACTTCCGGTTTTCGGCGCGATGCTCTAACGCATGATCCATTTTGCGGGATGAAAAATCTTACCCCAGGTGGGAAAATCTGTGCGCACTGAAAAATGTGCGTTGAGCTCGGTGAGCGCATAACAGATCGCCAGATCATTCGAGTAGGCACCAACCGCCACCGCATAATCGCCCGGTGCCAATAATGTTTTCTCTAACACCAGGCGGCCGCGCGTCGTAGCGCCTGCGGCCAAGGGTTTCCACGCCACCCCGGCTTCGCGGCTGGTTTGGCCGATCACCCAATCGCCATCGGTGCGATAGACACTGACAGCGAACACCGCATCGTCGAGGGCCTGAACCGCGTCAAGTTCGAAATCAATCTCGATGTCTTGTCCTGCCGCGAAGACATGGCCTTCACCACGCAACAGACCAAACTTTGTAAACTTGGCATGCCCCGTGCTTTGCTGCGGTACCGGCGGACGGCCTGGCACACCACCACTCTCGCCGGTCATGGCCGCATGATAATCTTGACCAACCGCAACCGGGTCGCCCGACGCTTTGATGGTGCCTTTTTCCAGCCAAATCGCACGATCGCAAATCAATTGCAGCGTACTGAGATCATGCGAAACAAAAAGAATCGTGGTTCCTTTGGCGCGCAGGTCTTGCACACGTTTGATACACTTATTGCGGAAGGCAACATCGCCAACGCTCAAGGCTTCATCAACAATCAGCACGTCAGGGCTGGTGTGAATCGCTACCGCAAAAGCTAGCCGAACGAACATCCCACTCGAATATGTTTTTACGGGTTCATCGATGAAGTCGGTGAGTTCAGAAAAAGCGACGATCTCATCAAAAACGCTTGCGGTTTCTTCTGGCGACATGCCCATGATCGAGGCGTTGAGGTGTACGTTCTCGCGGCCGGTAAAGTCAGGATTAAACCCAGCCCCCAGCTCGAGCAGTGCGGCCACCCGACCGTTCACCTCGACGGTTCCCGCAGTTGGCGTCACTGTGCCGCAAATGATTTGCAGCAACGTCGATTTGCCCGCGCCATTACGCCCGATGATGCCCAGAACTTCGCCGCGCCTGACTTCCAGCGATATGTCTCTGAGCGCCCAAAAGTCACGGTAATAGGTGCATAAGTTGCGAAACAATGATTGCAGCAGGCGGTGATGGGGCTTGGCGTAAATTTGGTAACACTTCGACAAGCCAACCGCACGAATAGCGACTTCTGGCGATCTTTGTTCAGAGGACATCAGCAAAGCCTTTTCGTGTCTTCTGAAACCACGCAAAGCCCAGCCAAGAAATAATTAATGTAATGCTTGTAAAAAGTGCAAAGTCGGCCCCGTTGGGAACGCGCCCCCACATCAGCACATCGCGCGCCCAGCCGATCACCGAGGTCAACGGGTTGAGTCCGATCCAGTATTGAAATTCCGTGGGCAAACTTTCGAGCGGATAAAATATTGGCGTCAGAAACATCAATACGGAAATCAACACACCAACAACTTGCGCAACATCGCGCACATAGACGCCAATTGACGCCAAAATCCACGACAACCCCAATGTCAGCAGCATCAAGGGCAGCAATACAAGCGGGAATAAGAAGATGGTCAGCGGTGGCG
>JANLSL010000625.1:0-8812 GCA_031362385.1 Alphaproteobacteria bacterium
GTAATTGATCAGGCAGGTTTGCTCAATCTCGGGCACGCCGCCGGGTTCTTGGCTGCCAAACTGGTTGCAGGGGAAACCCAAAATCACCAGGCCGTGGTCTTTGTATTTTTGGTACAGCGCTTCAAGGCCTGCGTACTGCGGCGTGAAGCCGCACTTGCTGGCAGTGTTGACCACCAACACCACTTTGCCCGCATACTCAGACATCGGCACCGGTTGACCGCGCAGGCTGTTGGCTGTCAGTTTGAGAAAATCGCTCATGCCCGCGTCCTTGGCCCGCGTCCTTGGCCTGCGTCCTTTGCCCGCCTCCTTATTTCATTCTGAGAACGATAACCTTATCGGTGGCGAAATCAGTGGCGCCGCGCACTTTGGCCACTTGGGCTGCTGTGACGACAGGCGCTTTGTTGCCCCAGCCGTTGCGCACAAAACTCACGACATCGGCCACGCCCTGGTCATTCAGCACAGCGCGGAACGGCGGCATACGGTAGCCGTCAGGCACACCGCCGACGACCAAACGCATGGAGCCATTGAGCACAATGTTGATGAGCGATGAGGGGTCTTGATCAAGCGATGCAGGGTTGCCCGCCAGGGGCGGCAAGTATGCGCCGTAGCCTTTGCCATCGTCCACATGGCACGCGCGGCACTGTTGGAAAAACTCTTTGGCACCCACCATGCTAAGGTCGCGCTTTTTCAACTTCTCGGTTGTGGCATTGTTATAGGCCCACGCCACTGCATTTTTCTCTTTCACGGGTGCTAAAGATTTTAAGTAGGTGGCCATGGCCGAAATATCAGCATCGGACAGGAACTGAGTTGAGTTGTTGATGACTTCGATCATGGTTCCAAAAGCTGAACCAAACGGCGTTTGCCCGGTCTTCAATGACTTCTTGATGTCATCGTGTGACCAGCGGCCCAGGCCAGAGTTGATATCTTGGGTCAGGTTCACCGCCAGCCAATGATCAAGTTCAGCACCCGTCAAATAGGCTGAGCTCCTTTCGTCCAGCGCCTTCTCCTGCCAGAACAACCCACGCGGTGTATGGCAAGCACCACAATGGCCTGGGCCCTGCACCAAATAGGCACCGCGATTCCATTCATCACTTTGGCCCGCTTTGGGTGTGTACTGCGCCATATCAACAAACAGCATATTCCAAATCGCCAGGGGCCAGCGCATGTTCAAAGGGGCTGGAATTTCGCTGGGCGTGTTGGCTTGTTTCACGGGCGGAACTGCCGTGGTGAAATAAGCGTACAACGCCTTCACATCATCACTGCTCATCTTTACGTATGACGGATAGGGCATCGCCGGATACAAACGATGACCATCTTTGGCCACGCCCAAGCGCACGGCGTTTTCAAAATCTTGAAGTGAATAGGTACCTATGCCGGTTTGGGGATCAGGCGTGATGTTGGTGGCGTAGATGTTGCCAAGCGGCGTGGCCATTTTCAAACCGCCCGAGAAAGCTGGCGCATCGGGCAATGAATGACAGGCAACACAGTTAGCCGCACGGGCGAGGTATTCACCTTTCGCGACCAAATCCGTTGTCGCGGCGTCTTGGGCCACCGCCACCTGCGCCCCCGTGAGACCAACAAGCGTGACACCAACAAGCGTGACACCAGCCAGCGCCAGCACTGCCAGCCGAATACCGTTCACCATGTCCAACCCCTTAACATTTAAAACAAACGCCACGTCTGAACGTGCTTTTTAGCAAATCAGTTTATCTACTTTAACCATTCAATCTGGCGCGCCAAGGATGCATTAAAATTGCCCTGGACAGGGCAATTCCTGGTTCCCGAGTTACCCGGTATTTTATTGTAAATAAATATTATTTACACCTAAAGTGGTAGGGCGGGCCAGTCATAACCCAGCCTAAAGCGCACAAAGCCTTGCATAAATGCATAAGCACCCTACAGGCTTGGCGCTTGACTCTTAGTGAGCGCGCACTTACCACGCCGCAATGCGTTTGCGTCTCACCCCTCCAGCACGTCGCCGCCAAATCCTAGAAGCGGCCATGCCTTTGTTTGCCCACAAAGGATTCAGCGGGACCACGACCAAACAGGTCGCCGAAGCAGCCCAGGTTTCCGAGGGTCTGCTGTTTAAATATTTTGCCAACAAAACGGCGCTGTATGCAGCCATTGTTGAACATTGCAGCAACGATGACCCGACGCGGTTTCTGGCGCTGGAGCGGCTGCCCCCATCGACCATGACCTTGGTCGCTATCGTCAATGATGTGGTGTGCTATTTCGCAAGTTTGCAGCAGCGCAGCGCGATCGAGCAAATGCGCCATCGCTTGTTTGTGCAAAGCCTGGTTGATGACGGTGAGTTCGCGCGCGTGGGGCTGACAGCTTTCGGCGATGCCATTCTTCCAGTGATGACCCGCTCTGTCGCCGCCGCCCGTCTGGCGGGTGACATGGATCACGATGTGACGATTTCACGCGCGTTCTGGCTGGCAGCCCTTTTGCAGATCATGATCGGGTCGATGTCATTGCACGGCGGCCCCAACCCGAAAGACGCAGCGACCACGGCTGAGTGGGTCACCGAAATCTCGCGTTTCATTTTGCGCGGCATGGGTGTCAAGCCTGCGACCGTCAACATGGCCTATACATCGCCCTTACTTATTACATCTGCCGACATAAATCGAACGAACCCCGACCACCTTTTGCCAACCGCGCGCGTGGCATGATGTTTTTTACGACAGAGGACAGACCATGAACTACCAAGACAAACAAACAACCCCCGCTGAGTCAGGCGCCACAAAATTAGAAAGCGGCGTCATTTCGCCCGCACGGATGCGCCGCGCCCTGATCATTGGGGGTGGAGCCATGGCGCTGGTGGTCGGCCTGTTGGTTGGCTTTAACATCTTCCGCGGCCAAATGATGAAGTCGTTTTTCGCGTCAAACGTGCCGCCGCCGATCAGCATTAACTCAGAAGTTTTGAAAACGTCTTCGGTGACACGTAACCTGACAGCGATTGGCTCTATCGCCGCTGTCCACCAAGTTACGATTGCTCCTGAAATCTCCGGCCAGGTGCGGCGCATTGCGTTTATCCCCGGCAGCTCTGTGAAGAAGGGCGACGTCATTGCCCAACTTAATGACGCCACCGAACAGGCTGACCTGACAAATGCGCGCGCACAGCAAAAATTGGCAGGCCTTACACTCAAACGGATACAGGACTTGTCGGCCAAGGGTGCTGTCTCGCAGGCACAGCTTGATCAAGCGAAAAGTCAATTTGATGCCACCACAGCCACGATTGCGCGGACCCAAGCCGTCATCGATAAAAAGCTGATCCGCGCACCATTCGATGGTGTGTTGGGAGTGCGTCAAACCGAGGTCGGCCATTATCTGGAAGCGGGCAAGCCGGTGGTTATGATCACCGACATGAAGCAGATGTACGCTGACATCACCGTCCCTGAACAGGCCCGCCCGCAACTTCATTTGGGCCAAGCCGTAGAGCTGACCGTTGATGCTTATCCAGGCCAAGAGTTCAAGGCCATCTTGGCGGTGATTGACCCGCAAGTGAATACAGCAACACGCACGATTCATTTGCAAGCGGTTGCTGAAAACCCTGAAGGGCAACTCATGCCTGGGATGTTTGCAAAAAGCTCGCTTGCGCTGCCATCAGCAGAAAATAAACTCACGATCCCCGAGACCGCACTCGATTTCTCGCTCTATGGAAACTCAGTTTATGTGCTTGAGGATGACGGCAAGGATGCCAAAGGCGAGCCCGTCATTAAAGCCAAGCGCGTGAGTGTGAAAACCGGCGCCAGCGTTGATGGGCGTATTGTGGTTGAGTCAGGGCTCAACCCAAACGACCGCATCGTCACCACGGGATTGAGTAAGCTGTTCGACGGGGCCCACGTCGTGCTGAATGCCACACAAACTTTGGTAAAGCCCGCCAGCCTGCCCGTTCCTTAATGCGACCGAAGTCAACGCTGCCCATATATCGAGCGATATCATGAATTTCACCGACCTGTTTATCCGCCGCCCGGTTTTATCAATCGTCGTCAGCTTGCTCATCCTGCTCGTGGGCTTGCGCGCCGTGGTTGACCTGCCCTTGCGCCAATTCCCCGAGCTCACCAACACCGTGATCACGGTGACGACGGCCTACCCGGGCGCACCGTCAGAGTTAATTCAAGGATTCATCACGACCCCGATTGAGCAGGCCGTGGCCGCAGTTGATGGAGTCGACTATGTGAGCTCGAGCTCTTCACAAAGCATCAGCAACGTCACTGCAGTCATGAAGCTGAACCGCGATCCCGGCGACGCCATGACCGAGGTGATGTCGAAAGTTCAAGAAGTTAAATTTCAATTGCCGCGTGAAGCCAATGACCCCGTGATCACGAAGTCGGTCGGCCAAAGCGTGCAATCAATGTACCTCAGTTTCTCTAGCCCTGAACTGCAAGGTGCGGCGATCTCAGACTACATTACGCGCGTTGTGCGCCCGCTGATCTTCACAGTCGAGGGCGTAGCGGCAGTCGATATTATTGGCGGACAAATTTTTGCAATGCGCTTGTGGCTTGACCCTGCGCGGATGAGTGCGCGTGGCATTACGGCCGATCAAGTAGCAGTAGCTCTGCGCGCCAACAATTTTCAATCGGCCCCCGGTCAGACCAAAGGCTATTTTATTGTCACCAACATCACTGCCAATACCGCGCTGACCGACGTTGAACAATTTCGCGACCTGGTCGTGAAGTCCAAAGACGATGCGATTGTTCGCCTGCGCGATATCGCCACGGTTGAACTAGGGCCCCAAAACAGCAACACGGCAGCAACACTCAGCGGTCAGAATGCCGTCATTGTGGGGATATCACCCACACCGTCTGGCAACCCGCTCTCCATGTCGGCAGGAATTCACAAAATTCTGCCGGAAATCGAGCGCACCATGCCGCCGACCCTGAAATACGCGGTGCCCTATGACGTGGCACAGTTCATTCAAGCTTCTATCAACGAGGTTGCCACAACGCTGATTGAAGCGATGCTGATTGTGATCGTTGTGATCTTCTTATTCTTAGGCACTGTGCGATCTGTATTGATTCCTGTGATCACCATTCCGCTGTCGCTGATCGGCGTGGCGGTGTTCATGCTGGCGATGGGCTTCAGCATTAATTTGCTCACACTGCTGGCCATGGTGCTGGCGATTGGGTTGGTGGTTGATGACGCCATCGTGGTGGTCGAGAACGTCTACCGCCATATTGAAGAAGGGTACACGCCCGTTAAAGCTGCACTAACCGGTGCGCGCGAGATCGTCGGGCCGGTGATTGCCATGACCATCACGCTGGCCGCAGTTTACGCGCCGATTGGCTTCTTGGGCGGCCTAACTGGCGCATTGTTTCGTGAGTTTGCTTTTACTCTGGCGGGCGCGGTCATTATTTCAGGCGTTATCGCGCTGACGTTATCGCCGATGATGTGCTCGATACTGTTGAAGCCGCACATGAACGAGGGTGGATTTGCCGCCCGCGTTGACCGCACCTTCGGCAAACTTAACGCATGGTATACCCGCCAACTCGCGCGCAGCTTAGACTACCGCCCCGTCACGGCACTGTTTGCGGTTGCTGTTATGTTTAGTGTCGTGTTCTTGTTCATGAACACCCGCCAAGAACTCGCACCACAAGAAGACCAGGGCGTGGTGTTGGCGCAAATTCAAGCACCGGAATACGCCAACCTCGACTACACGGCTGCCTACGGAAAGAAGCTTGATGACATTCTGGGAACATACCCAGAAGCGCGCTCGCGCTTTGTTATGTTTGGGCGCGGGGGTGCTAATAGCGGCATTGCTGCGATGGATCTTAAGCCATGGAGTGAACGCGACCGCTCGGCTATGGAATTGACACAAGATCTTCAAAAGAAATTGTCCACGCTAGATGGCGTGAAGGGCTTTGCGTTTAGCCTGCCCTCACTCCCAGGACCTTTCGGCGGCTTGCCCGTGCAATTTGTTGTGGCCTCAGCGGGGCAGTACGAGACCCTTTATGGAACGATGGATGAGCTGAAGAACCGCGCCCGCAAAAGCGGCCTGTTCATGGTTGTCGATAGTGATTTGTCATTCAGCAGCCCCGTGATCCGCCTTCAGATTGACCGGGTGAAAGCCAGCGACCTTGGTATTTCGATGCAAGCGATTGGTGACACGTTGGCGATTTTAGTCGGCGAGAATTACGTCAATCGCTTTAGCCTTGAAGGCCGATCTTACGAAGTCATTCCGCAAGTCTCGCGTGAGGACCGCTTCTCGGCTGAAAGACTGACACAGTTTTACGTCAAGACCGCCTCAGGCGAGCAAGTGCCGCTTTCGACCGTGGTGGGCTTTAAGCAAGAGGTCGAGCCTAACGGCCTCAATCGCTACAACCAGCTTAACTCGGCCATCTTCCGCGCCATCCCGATGCCCGGCGTGTCGATGGGTGAAGCAGTGTCGTTTCTGAAACAACAAGCAGCCGACTTGCCCCGTGGGTATACCAGCGACTTTTTGGCCGAAAGCCGTCAGTACGTCGAAGAAGGCAATCAATTGCTTTATACTTTCGTGTTCGGACTGATCATTATTTATCTGGTGCTGGCAGCGCAGTTTGAAAGCTTGCGCGATCCATTGGTTATTTTGGTCAGCGTCCCGATGTCGATGTGCGGCGCATTGCTGCCGTTGTTCTTTGGTGTCTCGACCATCAACATCTATACCCAAGTGGGCCTGGTGACGCTGATTGGCCTGATATCCAAGCACGGGATTTTGATGGTGTCATTCGCGCGCGAGATGCAAATCCGCGAGCAATGCGACCGCCGCACAGCAATTGAACATGCCGCTCAGGTGCGGTTGCGGCCTATTTTGATGACAACGGCAGCCATGGTGTCTGGCTTGTTCCCCTTGCTGTTTGCCAGTGGTGCTGGCGCTGCCAGCCGCTTCTCGCTGGGCCTCGTGGTGGTTTCGGGAATGTCGATTGGCACATTATTCACGCTGTTCGTCGTGCCGACTGTTTATACGTGGCTGGCCACGGACCACCGCGCTGTTTCAAATTCAACGCGCACGCGCGAGATGGAATTGGCCGCAACGTCGTAAAGTCAGGTTTTGAAAACCCATTTTTTGCTGGCATTAAAGTTGAACGCCAGTCCGCCGATGGCCCCAGCCGCAACACCAATAACCGGATACGCCGCCGCCAGCGGAACAAATGTAACCAGCGCGGCATAGACGCTATAATTGACTGCCGCACCGACACCATTGGCCATTAAAAATTGCGCCCACTGCTTCAAAGCAGGGGGCGGATTATTCTGCCTAAACGTGAAGGAGCGATTGGCGTACCATGTAAACGTGGCCGCCACGAGGTAAGACACGACCCGACCTGAATAAAGGCCAAGACCCAACCCGTTCATCGCGACATATAAGACCGCTGCATCGACAGCAAATCCACCCACACCAACAGCAGCAAACCGCAAAAATTGCGCGCGGGGGTGCTGCGTTTGGGTTGGTTTTTCAGGGTTCAACTCGATTTCTCATCGATACGAAAGATGGTGAAGTCAGGTGCGGGAAGCTCAAGATACCGTAAACGCTTCATCTCCCGGCGACCCCTAGTGACAGTCTCGAGTATTAGTCCACAAACAACAGACAGGAAAGCCAAGATCATCAAGCCCATTGCCAAAACTGCGGTCGGCAAGCGGGGCACCATGTTTGTCGAAACAAAAGTGACGATCACTGGCCATGCAAGCGATACTGAAATGGCCATCAATACCGTGGCTGCGAGCGCGAAGAACTGCATCGGGCGCTCTTCCTTAACCAGCTTGCCGATCATCCCCAGAATGCGAAAACCATCTTTGAGGGTGGATAATTTCGAGTGCGATCCTGCTGGGCGCTCCTTATAAGGCGTCGCGATTTCATCAATCGGCATGCGCAATTCTAATGCGTGAACCGTCAATTCAGTCTCGATCTCAAAGCCACGCGAGAGGGCTGGAAAAGTTTTAACGAACCGGCGTGAAAAGACGCGGTAGCCAGAAAGCATATCGTTTGTGCGCTTGCCAAAAATCGAGGTTACCAACCCAGTGAGCAGCACATTGCCAAAACGGTGCCCGGGACGATATGCCAATTCTGCCGTGGAAACACGCGCGCCGTTCACCATATCTAACTGACGCTCGAGCAAATACGCGACGAGCTTTGCTGCGCTGTCGGCGTGGTAGGTGTCATCCCCGTCAACCATCACGTACACATCTGCTTCAATGTCAGCAAACATACGCCTGACGACGTTACCTTTGCCTTTCAGTGACTCAAACCGCACAACGGCACCCGCAGCGGCAGCCACAACCGAGGTGCGGTCGGTTGAATTGTTGTCGTAAACGTAAACAACCGCGTGTGGCAAAGCGCGCTTGAAATCGTGAACCACCGAAGCGATCGCGGCCTCTTCATTATAACAGGGAACCAGAACGGCAACCTTTGGCACAAGCAGCGTGGTGTCGATTTTCATGATGGGTTCTTTCTTCTGCTCACGGGACAGAGTTCGGTCGAAGTCGCGAGGTTGGAGTTGATTATTTTGCATTGAGTCTCATCAAGCGTGAGGCCGTAGGGTGCAAGGAGCGGGGCAGACATGGCGCGGTCGCCGGCATTACCGAGAGCATAGAAATCGCCAGTGTGGTTTGTAATCAGTTCGCGCAGACGCAAGTTGAGGCCCGTATCACCATCGCCTGGCCCGATGCCATACCCTTGAACGCGCAAGAAAGTTGGCCCCTGCGGAAAAGCTGGAATAACCCATGCGGTTGGTGAATTGCCGTACATCAATACAATCGATTGGTATGGACGTGCGATCTCGGGAATTTTTGTCTCAATAAAGCGCTTCCCCCACGTGATGCGGCCCCAATCGCCTGG
>JANLSL010000628.1:0-5729 GCA_031362385.1 Alphaproteobacteria bacterium
AAGTCGAGGTTGATCAGGCCAGGCATGATCATCAGGTCAGTCACGCTACGTACGCCGCCGTACAAAACATCATCTGCCATCTTGAACGCGTCGGCGAAGGTGGTTTTCTCATTGGCAACCCGGAACAGGTTTTGGTTCGGAATGATAATGAGGGTGTCGACCAAACCAGCCAGTTCTTCGATGCCTGCGTCAGCCAGGCGCATGCGGTTGGCACCTTCAAAATGAAAAGGCTTGGTGACAACACCGACCGTGAGAATGCCCATTTCGCGTGCAATCCTAGCGATCACGGGGGCTGCACCTGTACCAGTGCCACCGCCCATTCCGGCAGTGATAAAGGCCATGTGACTGCCTTCAAGCTCGCGGGCGATGATCTCGACCGATTCTTCAGCCGCATGACGACCAATGTCAGGTCGTGCCCCGGCGCCCAAGCCTTGGGTTGTGTCGCGACCCAGTTGGATACGCCGGTCAGTACGTGACAGCGAGAGTGATTGCGCGTCGGTATTAGCGACCACGAAATCCACGCCCTCGAGAGCGGCCTGAATCATATTGTTCACCGCGTTTCCGCCGGCACCGCCTATGCCGACGACGGTGATGCGCGGCTTCAGCTGCGCCTCGATTGTCGTTCTTGGTACGCTTAGGTTTATTGTCATTTGAGGCTCCATCTTTTTTCTGTGTTCGTTGCAACGACACCCGTGGGTCGACCCACGGTTATTTTCTTATTAAGTCTTCGTCGTGGGGGACCGGTCGTCCGCGACGAAAACCCTGATGCGGTCCTCTTCCTCATTTTAGAAATTTTCTCGCAGCCATTGGCCAATCCGACCAAAGCCACGTTTTTGATTGGCGGCTGCCATAGCCGCATAGCTTGGACGCAACACGTGCTCTTTCAGGCCATAACGCAACAGACCTGCCGCAGTAGAAAACGCCGGACCAGAAACTGATTCAGGTAATCCCCGGATCAACTTGGGCCGGCCGAGACGAACTTGTTTATCGAGTACTAATTCAGCCAAATCGCGAATACCTTCGAGTTGGCTGGCGCCGCCCGTCAGGACAACCCGCCGGCCAGCATTTTTAACAAAACCACCTGCTTCAAGATGCGAGCGCACGAGCTCGAAAGTTTCTTCAATGCGCGGTTGGATGATTTGCACCAGCATCGACTTAGGAACTTCGCTGGCGTTGGTTTCGTCATCTTCACCAACCAAGGGCACCTTAAGCAGTTCACGCGCGTCGCCTGGGGTCATGGCGACCGTTCCGTAAACCGTTTTTAACCGTTCGGCTTTAACGACCGGGGTTGAAAGCCCTTTGGCGATGTCGTTGGTGACGTGATTGCCGCCAATGGCGATCGATTCAACAAACACCACCTGACTGTCGATGAATACCGCGATTGAGGTTGTGCCGCCGCCCATATCAATAACCGTCACGCCCATGTCTTTCTCGTCGTCGACCAAACAGGCCAAGCCCGACGCGTAAGGCGAAACCACGCGGTCTTTGACATCAAGGTGGCAGCGATCAACCACGGTGGCGAGATTGCGGGCGGGCCCGATGCCCGCTGTGACCAAGTGAATGTTCACGCCGAGTTTCTCGCCGTACATGCCACGTGGATCGATGATTCCATTGCCGCCATCAATGCTGTAGCCCGTAGGGATGCAGTGAATCAGTTCGCGGTCAGCAGCGTCATACATGGCGCTGCCATGATCGAGCACACGGCGCACGTCAGCGTCGCGGATTTGATGGCCCGAGACTGCCAGTTCTACATCAACGCGCGTCGAGCGTGGCGCGCCGCACGACATGTTCACGAACACCTGGTCAACGCGCACGTTGGCCATTTGCTCGGCGGCCTCAACCGCTTCGCGCACTGACGCTTCAACCTCATCCAGGTTGGCAACCTGGCCATTACGCATACCACGTGAGCGATGATGCCCGACACCAATCACCTGCAGGTTGCCGTCTTCACCGCTGCTGGCGATGAAGCACGCAACCTTGGTGGTGCCGACATCCAGCGCAGCAATATGCGCACCAGGGGACACAGCTTTTGACACTGAACGTTGCTCCTTTAACTTTTTAACCACTGTCTTCTCCGTTCAGTCGCAACTTCCTCTAGACGTCCTGTTTGACGCTCTTAATGGCGTTTGGACGCTGCTCATTCGTTTTGGGTGCGCCGGTGATAGCCGCTTGCCCCGCGTTGAGTTGAACGATCAATCGATCAGGCATGCGCAAATCAATCACTGCCAGATCGCGTTCAAGAATGTTATGCTCGCGCTGCAGGGTTCCTAAGCGTGCCCATGCGCCTGCCAAGCCAGTTTCAGGCATGCGCACAGCGATCCCTGATTCAAAAGAGTCAAAATGGATATTCCAGCGCCGTTCGCCGATGCGCAGCGCCCCACGCACGCGGCTCATCAGTGCGGGCTCGGTCTTGATAATCTCGAATAATTCGAAAGCATGGGCCGGCGCGTCCGCGCCAACGACCAAGGGTAAATCTCCGATTTGGCCGGAAACATCGGCAATGCTATGGCCGCTGGCATCGATCAGCGTGTAGCGTTTGCCGCGCTGCCACAGAGCATAGGCTGTGCGTTCTTCAATCACGATATGAACGGCAGCAGGCAATTGGCGCTCGACTTGCGCTGATTTGACCCACGGTAAGCTTTCAAGTGCTTCGCGGGCGTCGGCGATATTGATCGACAAAATGGGCGCGCCGCGTTCGACATCAAGTGCTGCCAGAATGTCGTCAGGGTTGGTGTTAACCCGGCCCTCGACTGTTAAGGCCTCAAGGCGCAGGCCTGCCAGTGCGCTGACATCAAGCAAGTTGTCTTTGCCGTTTTGGAACAGCGAGACAATTTGTGGCCAACGATCACTCGCGCGTAACCCCAGCGTGATCGCGCCGACAAGTGCAAGTGCTCCGGTAAGGATGACTAAGCGTCGCATGCTGCGTGCTCCACCATCCACTCGATGAGTTGATTGAAACTAATGCCAAGGTGCAAAGCCTGCTCAGGGACCAATGACGTCGGCGTCAGGCCCGGCTGCGTATTGACCTCAAGCATGTAAAACTCAGTGCCGTCGTAGCGCAGGTCAGCGCGCGACACGCCCCGGCAGCCCAGCGCGCGATGGGCCGTAATCGACAGTTCCATGGCGCGGTCATAAAGCGGCTTAGATAAATCAGCAGGCAAGACATGGATTGACCCACCGGCAGCGTACTTTGCTTGATAGTCGTAGAATTCGCGCTCGGTGGTAATTTCGGTGACGGCCAGCGGTTGATCGCGCATGACCGCCACAGTGAATTCGCGGCCAGGAATAAACCGTTCGACCATAATCATTCCATCGGGCGGAATACCCAAATCATCAAGCGGCGGGCAATTGTCACCCACACGAACAATTTTTACGCCAACGCTTGACCCTTCGTTGACGGGTTTAAGCACATAGGGGCGGGGGATAACGTCCTCTGACTCCGCCACATGGCGCGGCACGATGGCTTCTTCGGCCACCGGAATGCCAACTGAAGCGAAAATTCTTTTAGCCATGGGTTTATCCATGGCCATCGCTGAAGCCATGCGCCCCGAGTGCGTATAGGGCAGGGCCAACATGTCCAGTAGGCCCTGAATGCAGCCGTCTTCGCCGACGCGGCCATGAAGACCATTGAATACGGCGTCCGGCTTTGCCGCCGTAAGTTTGTGCACCAGGGCGGAAACGTCGCTGGTGACATCAATCGTTGTGACATCATACCCCAACGTATCGAGTGCACGCGCAGCGGCCCGTGCTGAGACGATTGAGACGTCGCGTTCTTTCGACGGCCCGCCCGACAACACAGCCACGCGTTTGATTTTACGTGCAGTGTTCATAATGTCACCGCACGTGGATCGTTTGCCATCACGCCAATGCGGCGGATTTCCCACTCTAAGCGAATGCCGCTTTTCTCTTTCACGCGGCGGCGGATTTCTTCGCCCAAACCTTCGAGGTCCGAGGCAGTCGCATTGCCAGTGTTGATGAGGAAGTTGGTGTGCTTGTCAGAAATTTGTGCACCGCCGCGCATCAAGCCGCGCCCGCCTGCTTCATCAATGAGCTTCCAGGCCTTGGCTTCGGCAGGGTTGGCAAATGTTGAGCCCCCGGTGCGTGCTTGTGTCGGTTGGCTATCTTCGCGCTCAGTGCGAATTTCGCGGATGCGGGCTGTGATGGCGTTGGCGTCGCCTTTGGTGCCGTGCAGTTCAGCGCCAATAAACACCCAATTTTCGGGCACACCGCAATGGCGATAGCTGAAATGCAGTTGTTCAAGCGACAGCTTGTGAACAAGCCCAGAATCGTCCACCGCCGTAGCGCTGACGCAGATGTTTTGGATCTCGCGGCCATAGCATCCGGCGTTCATGCGTAGTGCGCCGCCAATGGTGCCCGGAACCCCAGTCAGAAATTCAAAGCCAGCAATACTTGCATCACGTGCTGCGGTGGCGACATTGGCATCAACAGCAGCAGCGCCACAGCGTAAGGTCATGCCGTCGGCTTCGATCGTGTTGAATGCTTTACCCAAGCGAATCACCACGCCGGGGACGCCACCATCTCGCACTAGCAGATTTGAGCCTAAGCCAATCACGGTGATGGAGATGTCAGTGGGTTTGTTTTTAAGGAACGCTGATAAGTCTGCGACATCGGCAGGTGTAAACAACACTTCGGCCGGGCCGCCAACGCGGAACCACGTCATGCGCCCCAAATCGGCCATGGGTTCGTATCCGCCCCGCACATGCGGCAGGCGATCGACCAACCCTGACGATGAGGCGCGTGCCGACATCATGCAGCGCTCCCTGCGCGACGTGGCTCTGATACTTTGTTTTTGCGAATCGCTGCGAGTTCGCTGGGCAAGGCATTCGCCCATGCCGTGATGTTGCCGGCACCTAAGCAGACAACGAAGTCGCTGGGCTTGGCGATGTCATCAATGACGGCTGCCAAATGTTTAGGTGACAGCAATGCCGTCACTTGGGGGTGGCCGTGCGCATGGAGGCCATTGATAAATGAATCGCGGTTGATCCCTTCAATGGGCGCTTCACCAGCCGGGTAGACATCGGCCACGATCACATGATCGGCATCGTTGAAGCAGGTGCAGAAGCCTTCAAACAGAGTCTGCAAACGCGAATACCGGTGCGGCTGCACGACGGCAATGACGCGGCCCTTGGTGGTTGTGCGTGCCGCTTTCAATACGGCGGCAATTTCAACAGGATGGTGACCGTAGTCGTCAATAATCGTAATGCCATCAATTTCACCTACTTTGGTGAAGCGACGTTTCACACCTTTGAAGCGTGCTAAGCCCTCACGGATGACATCGTCAGCAATGCCCATTTCGGCCGCCACTGATACGGCAGCCAATGCGTTGAGGACGTTGTGTTGGCCAAACATTGGCAACTGCACATCTTTAATGGTGCGTTCACCGCCGACAACGCGGTCAGATAATGCAGCATCAAAGCGCACGCCGTTAGCATCGAGCACCAAGTTTAGCCCGCGCACTACGGCAGTCGGGCTTAACCCATAGGTGATGATCTTACGGTCCTGGAGATGGGGGAGCAGCGATTGCACTTCAGGATGGTCAATGCACAGCACCGCGAAGCCATAGAACGGGATAGATTCGATGAAGGTGCGGAAGGCCGCTTTCAGCTTTGTGAAATCGCCATAGAAATCAAGATGCTCAGGGTCGATGTTGGTCACAACAGCGATGGTGGCGGGAAGGCGATTGAAGGTGCCGTCAGACTCATCGGCCT
>JANLSL010000648.1:0-1981 GCA_031362385.1 Alphaproteobacteria bacterium
AATACACCGCGACAGTTTTAATGCCCATCTTGCGCGCGGTTTTAATCACGCGGCAGGCAATTTCGCCTCGGTTGGCAATCAGAATTTTTTTGAACATGGTTAGTAAGCCTCAGTACCCGGTGCTTCAAAAACCCCTCCCCCTTGTGGGGAGGGGATGGGGTGGGGGTTGAGCTCGGCCACAATAGCCGCAACAACGCCCTCGATATTTTCCATTACTTCGTTATTCCAAAACCGCAACACTCGATAACCTTGTGCATTCAGCCATTCTGTTCTGCGTTGATCGTGAATGCGCTCGGTTTCATTATCGTGCTGACCACCGTCAACCTCGATGATGAGCTTCTCGGCATGAGAGCAGAAATCAACAACATAGCAGCCAATTGGTGCTTGCTTCCGAAAGTGACGCCCACGCGTCTTCATCTCACGCAAGCAAAGCCATAATTCGCGCTCGGCAGTCGTCATACCCTTTCGCAAAGTACGCGCGCGTTCATTGGCCACAGGTTGTCATACCCCCCACCCTTGATCCCTCCCCACAAGGGGGAGGGAAATCGCTACTCGTTGTGTGAGCTTCACACCTTCCCCCG
The DNA here is from genome assembly GCA_031362385.1 of Alphaproteobacteria bacterium. GTDB lineage: Bacteria > Pseudomonadota > Alphaproteobacteria > Rhodospirillales > Rhodospirillaceae. Next base: position 582 of record JANLSL010000648.1, read on the forward strand.
TCATCGCCCGATTTATTCGGGCGATCCATGGTCCCAAAAGCACTGATATTGGTTGATCAATGGATTGCCCGGTCAAGCCGGGCAATGACAATAAAGAGAGAGGCGCATCGCACGACCCCTTGATCCCTCCCCGCAGGGGGGAGGGAAATAGAGCGTTATAATTAAAGCCGCGCATCACCTTACTCACAACGGAATATTCGCGTGCTTTTTCCAAGGGTTTTTAACGTCCTTGGTTTTCAGCATATTGAGCGAGCGGCAAATGCGCGCCCGCGTGGTGTGCGGCAAAATCACATCATCCACAAAGCCCAAGTTGGCGGCCTTGAACGGATTAGCGAAGTTTTCTTCGTACTCTTTGGTGCGCGCGGCAATTTTGGCTTTGTCGCCGATGTCTTGGCGGAAAATAATTTCCACCGCCCCCTTGGCTCCCATCACCGCGATTTCAGCCGTCGGCCAGGCAAAGTTCACATCGCCGCGAATGTGTTTGGAACTCATCACGTCGTAAGCCCCCCCGTAAGCTTTGCGGGTAATGACGGTAATTTTGGGCACCGTGGCTTCAGCGTAGGCGAATAACAACTTCGCACCGTGCTTAATAATGCCGCCGTATTCTTGGTCAGTGCCTGGCATGAAGCCCGGCACATCGACAAACGTGAGAAGCGGAATGTTGAAGGCATCGCAAAAGCGCACAAAGCGCGCCGCCTTGCGACTAGAGTTAATATCCAGGCAGCCAGCCAACACCATCGGCTGATTAGCAACAATGCCAACAGTTGAGCCTTCCATACGCGCAAAACCACAGATGATATTTTTGGCGAAGTGCTCGCCGACTTCAAAGAAGTCACCCTCGTCGACCACTTTGGCGATGAGCTCTTTCATGTCGTAGGGCTTGTTGGCGTTTTCCGGAATCAGTGTATCAAGCGAATAGTCGTCGCGGTCCGCCGGGTCAGTGCATGCAATAACCGGCGGTTTTTCTTTATTGCTGAGCGGCAGGAAGTTCATCAACCGGCGCAACTGCAACAGCGCATCGACATCGTTTTCAAACACGCCGTCAGACACGCCCGAGATCGAGGCGTGGGTCATGGCCCCGCCCAATTGTTCGTGTGTCACGTTTTCATGGGTGACGGTTTTGACCACATCTGGGCCTGTCACGAACATATAGCTGGTATCTTTAACCATAAAAATAAAGTCGGTAATGGCGGGCGAATACACCGCCCCGCCTGCGCACGGGCCCATCACCATACTGATTTGCGGCACCACGCCCGAGGCCAGCACGTTTTGCAAAAACACATCGGCATAACCGCCCAGTGAGTTCACTCCTTCTTGGATGCGCGCCCCGCCCGAGTCATTCAGGCCAATCACCGGTGCGCCGACTTGCACCGCCTTTTCCATAATTTTGAGAATCTTCT
>JANLSL010000669.1:0-6906 GCA_031362385.1 Alphaproteobacteria bacterium
AGTTGCAAGGCAGGGGACAGGTAAATACGTGAGTGCGGGCAAAATCAGCGGCATTGTGAGCGTGGTGTGGACGCTTTTGGTGCTATGCGCCGCTGCACTTCCCACACTGGCGCAAACGCTGCCCACGCGGGCCTTTGCCAGCGCTGTGACACAGGAGATTCTGACCATCGCCACCCCCGATGGTTTGCAATTGCCTGCAGTCCTCACCACGCCCACCGCCGGTTTTAATCCATCCAGCCCGGCCATCGTTTTTCTGCCCGATGGGCCAGGCATCTCGCCTTTAAAATCTAACGATGCTGCCCGCTATTTGGCCGAGGCCATGGCGACCAAGGGGTTTGCCAGTCTCAGTCTCGAAACGCGTTTGACCGCGCGGTATGCCTTTAGCCGGTTTGATGAGTCGATCACCGACATCAAAGCTGCCCTTGATGCGTTAAGTGCGCGTGGCACGTCATCGGTTATTCTCGCGGGCAATGGCTTAGGGGCGTTGGTTGGGGCGCGCTATGCTCGTGAGTCAAACGATGCCCGCGTCAAAGCATTCATCATGCTTTCGCCCAATGAAGACCCCGCAGAAGCCTTGCGTAAACAGCTGGGCGAAGATCGCTACCGAAAGAGTGTTGATCAGGCCTCAAAAGCGCTCACCGAAGGGGGGCGCGGAAAGCTGATTGATCTGGGCACAGGTATTATCGCCACGCCGGTGGTTTTTCTTGATTGGTATGGCCTCAACTCTAATACAGCACTGGCCGCGAACATCACAGGGCTGGATAAGCCAATCATGCTGATTGCAGGCGAGAGCGATTCGCGCGTGCCCAAAAGTCGGCTTGATGCGCTGAAAGCCGCCGCCTCAAAGAATAAAAAATTTATAGTGAAGATCTATCCAGGGCTGGGGCGTGATCTTTCAACCCGCAAGGACCTGATCGCAACCGACGTTGCCGCGTGGCTTGCAGGCCATGACCTTGAAGTTGTTGCGCGTGTCCAAACCCAAATCGTGACAGCAGTGGCTGCCGACGGCACCAAGCTTGAGGGCGTGCTCTATCGTCCTGCAACGGGGGGTGATGGCCTGAAGCCTGCGTTTGTGATGACGCACGGCTGGGCGGCTGACGTGATGCGCTCAACGACCCATTGGCTGGCACAACGGCTGGCGCAAAACGGTTATGCTGTTTTATCGATGCAACATCGTGATTCGGGCTTTCGCGGCGCGGTCAACGGCAAGCTGGAAGATGTGCCCCAGGATATTGCTGCCTGGTCGGCATTCATGGCCGCGCGCGGGCATCGCAGCCTCATCGGCCTGGGCCACTCGGTTGGTGGGTTGTGGCTCTCGACCTATCTCGCGCAAACCAAAGACCCACGCTTCAAAGCCATGATCTATCTGGCTCCCACACGTGATCTCCCCATGCACGCACGCTTAGCAATGGGCGAAGATCGCTACGCGCGTACAGTCTTGGAAGCACAAGACGCCGTACGCCAAGGCAAAGGGGCCACCACGTTGATTGATGCGCCCTTGCCGCAAACTGTTTATGACGAAGACCCGCGCCAACCGATGTTCCTGTCGGCCCCTGGTTCAGGCTTCACCTATTACTATGCCGATGCTTTCCTCAGTTATTGGGGGCCTGACTCGAAGGCCATGCACACGCGCGTTGTGCCCAACGTGAAGGTGCCCATTTTATCCTTCGGTGGATCGCGCGATCCCACCATGCAGGGTGGGTTTCTGATCGAGTTCACGAAAGCAGCTGGCCCCAACGCGCATTACGTTTTTTATGGCGGCCCCGGTGGCGCACCTCATTCGTTTGAGGGCTTCGAGACACGCGTGACCGATGATATTTTAGCGTGGGTTGCCCAGACGCTTTAATATTCTAGGGCGCTATTTCTTCTTCGCCATCGGACCATTTTCCATAGGTCCCTGGGCTTCGCGCATTTTCAGCATGGCATCGAAGTCAAGGTTCTGGCCCCACGATGATTCCAGGTCCGAGAAAATGCTAACAGCCTTGCCGTTGTATTCGTCTGAGTCTGCGGCTTTGAGTGTGAAATCGGCAAAATCTGTGAAGGTGATAATCGGGCCGGCACCTTTAGGTGCGGTGCTGTCTACTGCCAATTTCACAGTATGTGGGCCAGCTTTATCGATCATGAACCCGGGGCGAAGGACAACGTATTGCACGCCCATCCCCGGCATCATCTTTTCCATGGCTGACATGTCGGCATAAAGCTTGCGCCCATTCCACAGCCACATGTCGCGCAGTTCCATGCTTTTTGGTTTTTCTGTTACAACATGCTCGGCCCCAATCGAGCTGGTGACCATGAGTTTTTTATTACCTTTCTTTTTCATCGCCGCAACAATGTTGGTCACGCCGACAGAATAAAGATCCATCGATTCCAATTCCACGCGCGGATCAACCCGTGGGCCAATCAGCGAAATCACAACTTCGTTGCCCCGAAGTGCCGCCTCAATGCTGGCGCGCTCACGCACATCGCCCTTGACGACTTTCAAGTTGGCATGCTGCGTGGTGATTGCTTCCGGTCGGCGCGCCAGGGCAGTGACTTTGCGGCCCTGTTCAAGGCCTAAGCGAATAATCTCAGGGGCCGACTGTGCCGTGGCTCCGATGACGATGATGTTCTTCGGTGTGGCAGCTTGTGCCAAGCGCGAAACGAACGCCAAAGTTCCTGCCGCGGCTAATAGGTTACGGCGTGCGAGTGTGCGTATCATCGTTGATCTCCTCAAGGTAACCGATTGATCAGCCTAAGCTGCGCTGGGCGCCAAGAAAAGCCATGTTTTCTGAGCCCGCCACATTAAAGCAAGCCGCGTTAAGTTGGAATCGAGCGGCTTGCTCTCAGTCATTGTTTGGTCGCGTCGTTTTTGCGGAAAACCGGGGTCCACTTTTCCGCACGACGCTCGGGCTGCTTATTTCAAAATGTAACTGTCTGCGCAGAATCGCTGGCCGTGAAGATCAGGCTTTGGGTGCGCCCGTTGGTGGTGATGTTGACTGTATTGACCTGGCCCGGGTGGGTTTCAGTCAGGATTTGATCGCTGATCATCAAACCTTTTAAGCCGCCCGCATTTTTGATCTCTTGATACACAAACAAGGTATCAACCTGCAACGTCATGCCCGCCCATTCTGGTTTGAGTGCTTTGCCATCTGGCGCTTTGATCGAGAACACAGCTAACAAATAACTTTCCACCAGCTTCGCGGTTGCGGGCGCGTCATGCAGGGTTACGGCTTCACCTGCCCTGGCAGTCAAAAGAATCTCGAGATCTTGAATAAAGATACGGTGGAAAATTTCCAAAGCTTGCGTGCGTGGATTGAGCTCAATCACACTGAATGAGGCATGAAAGCCGTGCGCGCGGGCAAGCGATGGGGCCGCCAGCGCCAGCGCCGTCATGGCTAACGCGCGACGCCGGTGCAGACGAGTGATCATGACAGGTTATGGCGCTGCGCCATCTTTTTTCTCATCCCCGGCTTTCTTCTCATCCCCATCTTTTTTATCATCCTTCTTTTCATCTTTCTTGAGGGGTTCGTCGATGTCCTTCATCAGGTTACGCGACGGTGGAGCTGCTTGTTTAAAGATCTCAAGGCGTGACGGGATGATTTTGCGTGGCCAGTTGTTGTTCTCGACATCGACATCTGCGGTTTCCAGGCGTGGGTCTACTTCAACCGAAGCCAATTTTTTCTTGCGCACAATAAGTTTGGAGAATTTGGCAGGGTTTTGTCGCCACACTTCGGCTGGAATGCGGAGCTCTTCTTTGGAGCCATCACTAAACGTCAACCCCAGAATGACCGGGCTCACCAATCCGCCGACGTTGCGGAAATCCATCACATAAGCGAACTCGCCTAAACCCAGTAATTCTTTCTCCCACGGCTCAAGGCCCTTGATCAGGGAGTTGAATTTATTACGGTCGGCGTTGGTTACGGTATAGCGGTCGTTCTGATTATAAAAATCCTTCAACCCTGGTTTCTGCTCAACTTCCAGTTTGAAGAACCCGTCAGCCTTGGCCGCCGCTTCGTTGCGCTCTTCGGTCAGCGAGCGCGGCTCATCCTGATGCTTTTTGCGCGCCAGAGGCTGTTCGACATCGGGGTTTTGTGTGTTGACGGTATATTCATCAACGCCATCAATTGCGACATCAACAATGTCAGTCGTGTAAAACCACCCACGCCAGAACCAATCAAGGTCAATACCGCTGGCGTCTTCGAGGGTGCGGAAAAAATCTGCCGGATTGGCGCGCTTAAACCGCCAGCGATTGGCATACTCTTTAAAAGCAAAATCGAATAACTCGCGCCCCAAAATCGTCTCACGCAGAATTGTCAGTGCGGTGGCTGGTTTAGCGTAGGCATTTGCGCCCACGTTATCGAGCGACTCACCATCTGTCATAATCGGGCGCGTGGTCGCCGACTTCATGTAATCAACAATGTCTTTGGGCTCGCCGCGCTGGGCCGGGTAGTCCTTCTCCCACAACCGCTCGGTCTGAAACTGCACAAAGGTGTTCAAGCCTTCATCCATCCAGGTCCACCGGCGCTCGTCGGTGTTGACCACCATCGGAAACCAGTTGTGCCCGGCTTCATGAATCACCACTGAAATCAGCGAATATTTGGTGCGGCTGGAATACGTCAGCTTGCCGGTCTTTTTATCTTTCTCGGGCCTGCCTGCATTGAAGGCCAGCATGGGGTATTCCATCCCGCCGATGTTGCCGTTGATCGACTGAATCACCGGGTATGGATAGGGGAACGTGAAATGCCCATAAACATCCATGGTATGAATCAGCGTCGGTGTTGAATATTTCTCCCACAAGGGGCTGGCTTCTTTTGGGTAGAACGACATCGCCATCACAGTGCGGCCTGGCTCAACTTCGTGGCCTTGTGCATCCCAAATGAATTTGCGGCTGGATGAAAATGCAAAGTCGCGCACATTGCTGGCTTTGAAGTGCCAGGTTTTGCGCTCACGGCTGGTGCTTGATTCTTTGGCCGTTGCTTCGGCCTGACTGACAATCACCACCGGGGCTTTGGCGGTTTTAGCCTGGGTCAATTTCGCACGCTGATCAGACGTCAGTACGTGTTCGGCGTTTTGTAACTCACCGGTGGCTGCGACGATATGATCGGCCGGGACATTAATCTCAACATCGAAATCACCGAACTCCAGCGTGAACTCGCTGTTGGCGTAGAACTGGCGAATATGCCAGCCGTCGCTATCTGAATAGGCTGCCAACCTTGGGTACCACTGTGCCATATAATAGGCATAGTTTTTGTCGTCCTTGAAAAACTCATAGCCGCCACGCAAACGGAATGTTTCAACGGGCGGAATATCCATCGTCCAGGCAACATTGAATGTCACAGCCCCGCCTGATGTGAGGGGAACGGCTAAATCAACGCGCAACATGGTGCCTGAAATCACAAAGTGCAGCGGTGTGCCAGTGGCGTCGGTGATGGTGCTGACCATCAACCCAAAGGTGCTTTTTTCATAAGCCATGGTCAGGCGCATCGCGCCGAAAGATTCTTTGGCGTCGCCGTCGTTGGTGCGGGCATTGATGGGGTCAGAACCTTTGACCAGTTGGTTTTGGTCCAGGTTCAGCCACAGGTATTTCAACGTATCGGGTGAGTTATTGGTATAGGTGATGGCCTCAGTGCCGGTGGCTTTTTGCTTGGCATCATCCAGCGTGACTTTTATTTTGTAATCGGCGCGCTGCTGCCAATAGTCTTTGCCCGGTGCACCTGAAGCAGTGCGGTAGGTGTTGGCGGTGGGCCAGGTTTCATCGAGTTGGCGGAACTTATCTGGCCATCCGGCGCGGTTCGACGGCACGGTTTGGGCCTGGGCCATGCTGCCTAAAGCCACCAGGGCTAAAACGGCAACACTGCGCCAGATTGAATATGCCGACATCGAAATCCCCTTTAAGGTGCGCCGCAGTTGGTATAGTTCCGATAATAAAGAGTAACACGCTGTGCGCGGTATAAATAATTAAAGCATGACGGTAATAAAAAAAGCCCGCGCGCATCACCCGCGCGACATCGTTATTCGCCCTGCCGTGCGCGCTGATGCAAAGGTGCTGGCTCAGCTGGTGCATGAACTCCACGCAGAACAGAATGCTCACACGGTGAAATTTAGCCAAGCTACAGCCAAACGTGATGTGTTGGCAGATGGTGCACCTGTGCAGGCCTTGATTGCCGAGTTGGATGGCAGCGTGGTGGCCTTTGCATTCTTTATACCAGCCTATGACAGCGCGCGCGGCGCTGCTGGGCTGTCGATCACTGATTTTTATGTCACCAACGCGGGCCGTGCAAAGTCTGTGGGCCACCCCATGCTGGCCGGGTGTGCGGCTTTTGCGCGCCAGCAGAACGCGAGGTTTCTATGGTGGACGTCAAAGGCCTGGGATGTTGTCGCCCACGATTTATACCGCAAGCTTGGCGTTACTGAAGAACCGGTGATGGCGCATCACCTCAGCGGTGAGAAATTCAACACCTTGGCAAACGAGGGGGCTGCGTTCTTGCGCTAGGACGTTGGGGTGGTCCGGCTTTTGTGTGTGATTCTAAATTGTCGGGCGCAGCGCATCAACAAAGTAACTAATCAAGCCGGCCATTTGCGATCCGTCTTGGTCACCGCGATCAACGGGCACGTCGGCAAACAATGGTTCACCCGCCAGCCAGCGTGATTCGCTGTCATCATGGCGCAGGGCCACAGCCAAGGCCTGATTCAACTCCACATACTGGTGGGGCAATCCGCTCAAGATTAATGCGGTTTTGATCATCACAATCACACACGAGCGAATTGTGACGGTGGTGCCAGCAAATGGAAATGCTTCGGCCTTGTTATCTTGCAAAATCCGAATACAGGCGGGCAATGAGGTTGATACTAAGTACCGGCATGAAATCGGCCGGGTGGTATATTCCGAGCACGCATTGTCTTCCAACATCGGGCAGGCGATGCGCT
>JANLSL010000670.1:0-16148 GCA_031362385.1 Alphaproteobacteria bacterium
TAGCAGTTTTCAGTTTCGATCAAGTCATGATGGCCGGTATTGCGTGAGAGAATAACTGGAACACCGCAGGCCATTGCCTCCATGGCCACAAGATTGGTTCCGCCTTCGCAGCGGCTGGGCATCAATGCAATATCAACCTCGCTCATCACACTCGGCGTCTGCGCATTGTGGAGCGGGCCCAGATCAATAAAGTCCTCTGGGGCGATACCATTGGCCTGCAGCCAACCCGCAACGTCGAGTTTGCCGTCTGCACGCTGGCCTGGTGCACCCGGGGTGTGGGTCGACATAGCGAGGCTTTTGGCAGCTTGTGGCCAGGGGTTATGCCATGCGGTAACTAACAGAGCATCGGGATGGCTGTCATGGAAGCGCTTGAAAGCCGCAACAACCAAATCCTGCCCTTTGCGATATTCCAGCTTGCCTCCTGAAAAAATCGCAAAGCGCCCCGCATAGTGACCTAATCTAGGTCCAGGTTTGAAAAGGGAGAGATCAACCCCTTGCGGGCAATTGCGAACCGAGGTTAGGCCGTGACGGCCCAGAACATCGGCATTCCATGTTGACCCCGCCACAATAACAGCGAACCGCTTGGCTTTTTCGACATTCACCGCGGCAATTTGCGCCGACTCAAAGAAGACCATGCCCACATCGGGCGTCCCGCTGAGAGTGCTCAGTTGGTCAGGCAGGTCGAGCTTATCGCCCAAAGCATGGAGCAGGGGCGCGTCAAGGTGATGCGGGCCTGCCCTGAACTGCGCAAGGTTTTGGGGCTGGCGGGCAAGGTGAGGCCCCAAGATCGAAGCCTGTTCAGGCGTTAATGAGATGTTGGCCTGGGTGAAGAAAATCTCAGGGGCAATGCCGCGCCGGGCCAATTCCAAAGCCAAGTTAACCCCGTAGACCCCCCAGCCGCTGGGCACCCCAAGCTGCCAGCCAATCCCTAGCCGAGAGAGAATCATTATCTGCCGCCCTTAAAGTGTTCTTTACCAATCATTTGTAACTGTGGCAGAGGAACTATATTGGCTTTAAAGTTTCAGTACCTGCCCTTCGTGGCAAGTACGAAAAGTCGGGGACGGGCCCGGCTTTCAACAAACCAAGAAGGCCCATGATCAAGGGCGCTTTTCCGGTCAGGGAAGGAATACGTTTATGTCAGATTTTATGATGAGCCAGCTCCAGGGCCTGTTGGGCAAAGTCTCAGACGACCTGGACAAGATGGGCAGAAACACCAATGCCCACCTTGATAACGTTCTGGGCGCGATTGACGATCTGGCGGCTAACTTGTTCGCAACCCAAGCGCTGCTTGCCATCTTGATGGAAAAGACCCCTGTCGATGCCAAAAAAGCCAAAGACTGGATCGACGCGCAAACTGGCCCAGGCAATGCGACGCCGAAGGCCCACGCGATCATCGATATGCTGACTTCCAAAAAATAAAGCGCTGCCGACGGCCCCCGGGCGCGTCATTCAAGCGCTTCACCTCGTGCGTTCGGCGGCATAGGGTTCGTCTATGCCAGCTCCATTTCTTTTACACTGTTACGCGGCACTCGTGAGCCTTACAGCGATTGCCATGCCTTTATGGCTGCGCCGCCGGGTAGCCCTCGGCAAAGAGTCCGCCCTGCGCTGGCGCGAGCGCTTTGGTGAGACATCTCTGCCAAAACCCAGTGGACCTGTCATTTGGTGCCATGCCGCCAGTGTCGGCGAAACAACCTCAGTCTTGCCCTTGATTAACGCGCTGGCTGCGCGCGGTCATTACATCGTGCTGACGACCGGAACTGTGACATCTGAACGCATAGTACGTGACAAACTTCCAAACAGTGTGACGCACCAGTTTGCCCCCCTCGATCATCGTCCCTGGATCGCGCGGTTTTTGAATCAGTGGCAGCCAGCATTAGCAATCAGAGTTGATTCTGAGCTGTGGCCAAATACGATTTCAATGCTGAGTATGCGTGGCATCGTGATCGTGCAGATCAATGCGCGGCTCTCGGCTTCTGCGGCAAAGCGCTGGAACCACTTCCCAAAATTCGCAAACGCCATTTTTTCACGCCTGAGTCTTGTGCTCGCTCAATCTGAAGCCGACCGCGCGCGCTACCAAACACTCGGCGCCCCAAAAACGGCTTATCTTGGAAACCTGAAACTTTCGCAGCCCAACCTGCCGTATAACGGGCAAGAACTTGAGAGCTTGAAGCAAGCGATGACTGGCCGTGCGGTTTGGACAGCCGCAAGCATTCACCCCGGCGAAGAGCATATCATTGGAGCTGCGCACCTTTTTGTGCGCACAAAGCAGCCACATGCATTGGTGATTGTTGTCCCGCGCCACCCTGAGCGGGGGGATGAAATGACGACGCATCTGCAAGCACTGGGGCTCACAGTAGCACAGCGCAGCCACGGCGATGCGATCAAGCCACAAACCGATGTTTACATGGCCGATACACTTGGCGAGCTGGGCCTATTCTATCGATTATCGCCCATCGCATTTATTGGTAAATCTTTCGCCGTGGGCGGGGGGCAAAACCCCATCGAGGCCGCGCAATTGGGGTGTGCCTTGGTATGGGGCCCTGACGTGTCCAATTTTGCTGCCATCACCGAAGACCTGAAAACCCAGGGTGCTGGCATCACTGTGAATGCGCCTGAGAAATTAGGCGAGGCGATCGCGGGTCTTCTTTTAGATCCAAAACGAACCGCAGAAATGACCAAGGCAGGGCAATCTTACATCAACGCTTCGCGCGGTACACTTGAGCGCGTACTTGATAATCTTGCCCCCTATCTCAAACAGGCTGCGATCCGCTAGATTGCCCCCTCGTATACCCTTGCGGACATCATCCTCGACCACCATGGACTCTCAATCCGAACTCAAATTGCGTGATCTGCGGCTCAGCCTTGCCGAGATTTGCCTGGAAGGGCGAATTGAACGCATTGCTGCTTTGTGCAGCAACCCAGCAGGCGATGCGATCATGACCATGGTCAATTCTGGGGTTCGCCACTTGGCGTTGACAAAGTCCGAGCAAGCCGTAGCCGAGCGCTGTCACCGCGTTGTCAGTGTCGAGCACGATGTTGCACGTAAAGTTGGGGCATATCTTGGCCTCAGTCTGTTCAGCTTTGCGCACTCAATCGAACGCTCCTTCGATATTATCGACGTTCCAACACCCATACTTTGCACTGTGACAAAGTTGCTGCTGTCCATGCCAGTTGTGTTCACACGCGATGGAATGCGCAGGCGATGCCTCGCGCATCTTGAAGCAACAGTTCAAGAAATTCACAAAGCAGCAAAAGTTATCGATGAGCCTGATTTTCGCCAAGCTCTGCTCAATGGCTTTATTGAAGGCTTTAGCATCACGTCAGTTTATGGCGAGGATGTCCCGCTGCGCACACTCGCTGTTCAGCGCGCAGAATTAATCCGCATGTATATCGAGATGCAAGGCTGGGCGCGGGACGTTATACCACCACCGCGCCTAGAGAGCGAAAGCATGATCCGCGTCGGGGTGCTGTGCCCAGGTGCCGGAAGTGAAACTGCCGCCATGCGCGGACATCTCGCTGGATTGGACCGCGAGACATTCAACGTTATCGCCTTTGTGCCCGATGAAGCTGCCACTACAATCAGCGCGGCCTTTGCAGAAATGGCCGATGACTTTGTTGCTCTTCCGGTCGCAGATATTCCAGCTTGTGCTGAAATTATCGCAGGCGAAAACTTGGACATCTTGATCGCCGGGGCAAATCTAACCAACTCGTGCCGGTTCCCGTGGACGCTTTTGATGGCCCAGCGTTTGGCCCGGTTGCAGGTGGCGATGCACAGCTGCCCGTTGACGACCGGATTTCCAACAATCGATGCCTATATCAACGGCGAGCTCAACGAGCCCCCAACGGCAAGCGAGGACTATACCGAGACACTATGGCTCGTGCCGGGATCATCAAATCATTACATTTTCCCTGGCGAGCCGCTCACGCTTCCAGAACTGACGCGCGAACAATTAGGTGTGCCCGATGCAGCGCTTCTTCTGGTCTCGGGTGCGAATTACTTCAAAATCGGTCCAGACCTGATCGACGCATGGGCGCGCATTATGGAAAAAAATGAAAGCGCCCACCTTTTGCTTTACCCCTTCAATCCCAATTGGACGACACATTATCCGTTTAGAGATGGCTTCTTGCGCTTTGTGCAAAGCCACTTTGCTGAGCGCAACGTTAGCGTTGAGCGCCTGCATGTGATTGAGGCACAGCAAACCCGCAACCCCATTCAAGCCATTTTAAAGTTGGCCGACCTTTATCTCGACAGCTTTCCATATTCTGGTGCCGTCTCATTGACTGATCCGCTGTCGGTGGGGTGTCCGCCAATTGTACGAGAAGGGGTAACCGCACGCTGTAGGCAAAGTGCAGCCATGCTGCGCGAAATTGGCCTGGATGTTCTGGTGACACGCAGCGTTGATGACTACGTCACGCTGGCAACACGGCTGTTGCAAGACGGCAGCTTGCGCAGGGAAATGGCCGAAGCGGTGAGAGAAGTTGCATCTCAGGGCGGATTTAACACGCCCATTGGCAGCGCCGTTGGTAATGCGCTCATTTCAGCGCTCAAAGACAAGCTTACGACGACGCCTTGAAATAAGGTGATTGTTGCGCAGCGATTAAAGCTTTCTCTAAACTGGCAATGTGGTCGTTGCGCACAGCCTCACTCACGCGCAATTGAGCAATGCGCTGTTCTTGACCGACATGGAGCTTGCCGATCTTGACAATCATCTTGGCGATTTTCTCATCAGCACACGCAATGAAATTGAGCCGCGTCCATTCAGGTGGGTGAAGATTGTCTAAAAAATCGATTCGGTTCAGTGAGACGAACCGGTAGGTATTGTCGTCGCGCCAATGCGACGCAACAACCGTCAAACCCTTCCCCGTGAGTTCTTTTGATATCGCCTGGATGTGCGCAGACTCAAGCTCACTAAAGGCGCAGTTTACTTTTATAACGCGCGGCTGCCATCGCGCGACTTCAGTAAGGCTCGTTGCTGTCCACGCTTGCGCCTCGCATGAAACCAGCGTCGGGCGAATGATCGACTGCTCATCAACGACCTGCGCATCGACCTCGGTGATATTGATGGCGCGTAAGGGCTGAAATTTTGCCGTGACGGCAATGGCCCACCCTGCAGCGGTATATTGTTGCATCTGCGATTCACTTTGCGCAGACAAAAACACTGCTGTCGGCGTTGGAGAATCTTCTGCAAGAATTAAAGGAACATCGTCACTCATGATACCAGCTTAACCGATCAATTCGCCCAACGCTGCCACGATTTGACGCACAGGAACACTCCAGTCACGGTAATGGACCTGTCGAAACAGCCACGCCGTTGGGTACCACGGGTTATTACCGCGATCTTTGAGCCAACGCCAATCATTCCCACGCGCCAACAAAATCCAGACTTTCTTGCCAAGCGCGCCAGCCAGGTGTGCGACGGCCGTATCGACAGTGATCACAAGATCAAGCTGCTCAACCGCCGAAGCCGTTGCCGCAAAGTTGACCAATTGCCCACTGATGTCGTGGACCTTGATGTCAGATGGCAGACTGGCGATTTCGTTCTGTCCTTCGCCAACTTGCAGACTGATAAAGGTAACGCCGGAGGTTCGTAAAATCGGTTCGAGTACCGAAAGTGCCAGCGACCTCGCATGGTCGTTTTCATGCTTGGGGTTGCCGCGCCATACCAGCCCAACCCTGAAGCCTTGACCTGGCAATTTCACTGGCGCGACACCTGCAGGCATCGAAAGATAAGGGATTGCGGCAGGTATAGTATCGAGCGTCGTGCCTAATATATGTGGCAAGCTCATGATCGGGACAGCGTAGTCTGCTTGGGGTAGCGCTGAGCCCAGGACAACGACCTGACTGACCCCCGGAACTGTTGCCAGAATACCTTGCAAACCAGGATGGCATTCCAGAATCACGTGTGCGCCACGATCAGCCAAAACAGCCGCGAACCGCGCGAACTGAATCATATCCCCCATCCCTTGCTCGGCACTGAGGACTATTGTTTTCCCCTGAAGGTCTTGGCCTTGCCACCGCGGCAAGGGAATATGCCGTTCGCCACGGCCCGCACGTCGGAACCGCCATTCATATTCAGCAAAGCCGCGCATAAGATCGCCCCGCACCAAAAGTGTATTGGCCAAATTCCAATGCACGTCAGGGTTTTCAGGCTCAAGCGCCAGGGCCTTTTCAAGCCACGTTACAGCGGCATCAAGGTGGCCCCAAATACGATAAATCATTGCGACGTTCATGAACGCCCGGGGATCATCGGGGTTCAAAATGCCCGCACGGTGAAACCACCGCTCGGCTTCAGGTAAACGATCCTGACGGAACAGCGCATTGGCCCGCTGAAGCTCAGCTTCAAAGCGACCCTCACCTGCGCCATGTGCGGCAGCCCGGCGGAACAGAAGTTCGGCCTGGTCGAAATTGCCTTTTTGTCGATAGAGCAAGCCCAGATCATATAATGCAGGCTTATGTGCATCATCGATCCTGAGCGCGGCCTGATAAGCGATCATGGCGTCATCATGGTGACCGCACAGGCGCAGCGATGTTGCAACCCCGTGATAAAGATCAGGATCGCCCGGACTCAATTTGGCAGCGCACTGAAATAGCTCAAGGGCAGCCATGGGATTGTCTTGGTGAAGCATGATGGCGGCGGTTTGACGCAACGCCAGCACATGGTCTGGGTCTTGCGTCAAAACCCCGCGGTAAATCGCCAATGCTTTTGGTAATACCCCCGCAGCCAACGCTGCCTCGGCATCGCCAAGGAGTGCTTCAATAATATCGCTTACTGATCCCGTCATGGTAATCTTATATATACAACGATATGCGCGGCCAGAACCAAGTGTTGATCGCGTGACCATTCAAGCTAAAAGCCCAGCACCAGTGATGAGCACCGTTCTCGAGAGCACAAGAGCTTTGCGAAAGGCGGGCAATGTGACCGCAGCCTTAAGCTCACTTGAGGTTGCTTTTAATCAAAACAGCCAAGATATCGCTGTGGCAATGGAACTGGGCCAAATCCTGGTTGATCTGAAAAGGTCAGGAGAGGCTACCGTCATATTCCAACGCTGCATCGCGCACCATCCAACTGATGCTGATCTACGCCTGGCCCTTGGTGCGGCCCTATTGGAACATGGTGAACCTGCGAATGCGGCAGCGGTATTCCTGAAGGCATCGCGGCTTGCCCCCGCACGTCTGACACCGCGCATGATGCTGACGAAAAGCCTTTTTGCGGCCAAGCGACATCAAGAAGCGCTGAGCATCCTTCATCAAACAGCGCAGAATTTCCCTGATGTCCCTGAGATTTGGGCAATGCGCGGCACAATTGAGCGCGAATTGAATGACACCGAAGCGGCCGCGCGTAGTTTCCGACAACAAGTTTTGCTGGCGCCCAATGATTCCAACGCCCTCAATAATCTCGGCGTGGCGCTGCGTGCACTTCATCGCGTGGATGAGTCGATTACACTCTATCGCCAAGCTCTGGCCCTCGCACCCGACTCTGCCTTGGCTCATGCGAATCTGGGCAACGCATTGGATGCAACGGGCGATACCGCAGCAGCAGAATTCCATTTACGACAAGCTGCAACACTCGATCCAACATCAACCGATTGCCGCTATAATTTTGCTGCCCATCTGGTGCGTATGGAAAAACCTGATGAATCCGTTTCACACATGCGCCATGTGATCAGCGTGGCACCGCAACGCTGGGATGCCTGGACTAATCTTGGTGTTGCACTCGTCGCGTTGGGTGAATTAGAGGAAGCTGAATCATGTTACCGGGCCGCACTAAAGCTGAGGCCAACAACGCCTGAGCCGCATTATAACTTGGCTTGGCTCCTGCTGTTGAGTGGACGCTGGCAAGAAGGCTGGCGCGAGTACGAGTGGCGCTGGCAACTGCCGCACCTCAGCATATTAAAACGTCAAGATGTAGCAAAAGCGTGGGATGGCTCCGCCCAACCAGCTTCAATAATTTTGATTCAGTGCGAGCAAGGCCTTGGCGATTCAATCCAGTTTGTGCGCCTGGCAAAACATGTCCGTGCGCTGTGTCGTCGCGTGATTGTCGAATGCCCGCCAAGTTTGGCGTCACTATTTTCGAGCGTTGATGGAATTGACCAACTCGTGCCGCAGGGGAGCGCACTTCCACACCATGACTTCTCTTGCTATTTGCTGAGCCTGCCTGGGTTGCTTGGCCTGACCCCCGACGCACCCAAACTGGGCTTGCCGTACATCGCGGCACCTCAAACAGTTCCAAGCCATTTAGTGTTGGCGGTTTCGCACCGCCCCAAAATTGGTTTTGTCTGGGCGGGCTCGCCTGACAACAAAATTGACCGCCGGCGAAGCTGCGACGTCCGCCTTTTCAAGACTTTATTTGATGGCCTTGATGTCGATGTGGTGAGCCTGCAAACCGGACCTAAAGCCGGTGAAATGGAAGCCAGTGATTTTCCTGGCCTGGTTTTCGACATCAACGGCCGGGTGACCGACTGGGCTGATACGGCCTCGATTATTAGCCAACTTGACCTGATTATTGGTGTGGATACTGCTGTGATCCACCTGGCTGGGGCACTGGGGATGCCAGCCTGGGTTTTGTTGCCCTCAAGCCCTGATTTTAGGTGGTTTCTGGAACGCACAGATACACCTTGGTATTCGTCTATTTTCATTTATCGCCAAAGGGTTAGAGGAGATTGGCCAGGTGTTTTTAGCGCCGTTCGAACCGCTTTAACCAAATGGTTAGACTCACGCGTTTAAGATAGAAAATTGGACTGGTCCGCCGCCCGTGGTAGAAGTCATCATCGGCGGTTAGCCAAGCCGTCGTTAAGGCGCACTAAAATGGTGCATCCCCTAGGGTAGAAGCCCTGACAGGAGACTAAGCGTGGTTGGCATTCTTCAAGGCACCGGACAGCAGTTGTTTGGCACTCTGCCAAACCAGACCAACATTTTGTTGGATAACATCCGCGCCAATACCGCCGAGCGGTTTCAAACTGAACGAAAAGCAATCGCAGACTCAGCCAAGGCGCGCACTGACGCGATTGACGCTGAAAGCGACCGCGTGATCACCGTCAAGGCGCAGGTCAACAACGCCAAGATCGCGGTCGAGAATGGTGAAGAGAGTATCGAGAAAATCAGAAACACATTCCTTGAGCTTCGCACGCCCGTCGCACTTTCGGGGCAACAGGGTGAAGACCGTAAGCTAAAGGTTGAAGAATTCGACGCTAAGGTTAACTCGATTAACAACGAGGCCGATGCGGGCGGGCCTGCGTTCAACCTGGTCGGAAACATTAACCGATTGGATTTTACACCAAATAAAATTGAATATCGCAGCGACCTCGGCGCTGCCAGCACGACACTTGTAGGAACCTACGCCGGAAGCGATTACAGAATTCGCGCAAACGACGGCTCCTATTGGATTCCCGAACTGGGCACAGATACAATTACACATCGATCCGACCTGCAAGGCATTGTGCAGAAAACAACCTTAAGCGATGGGACTGAGATTGATCAGACAGCCTCAACGCGCAATGCGCTTAAGCTCGTGAGCTATAACGAGACCACCCACGATATTACTGTCGAAGTAACGTTCGACCCTGGCCTTCCGCCCCAGACGGTAACCGGGAAGCTTGAGCGCCATGGCAATGGTATTATGAGTTCTTGGTTTTACGGAGGCCTCACAACCGACGCAGACCGCAAGCGCGCATTCGCCGATATTGAAAAGGCTGATACCGCCCTGACGAGCAGTGCTGCAGAGTTAGCCAAAGCCAGCATCCTCGTGAAACGTGACGACCATAAGGTTGACCGTGCCCTTGATGCTTTGACGAAAGACAAATCCGTAGCCCTGAATGATCAATTGACGCGCACCCAAGAATTGCAGATCAAAGCCCAGCAGCAAATCCAAGCGATGATCACCAACCTGGATAATTTGTCGTCACAACAACAAAACTACATCACTGCTTTTGCTGGTTTCGTCAAAAGCCCATTCCTGCAGTTCAATATCCGCGCTTAAGCGGAAAGAGTTGCCTAGTCACACGCGGCAAAATTTGCCCCATCACCCCCTACGAGCCGCTGGCGGCCTCTGCGCCGGGGGAATTAACAAAATATATCAATAGCTTACGACGGGCCCGGCATATGGCCCGGCACTTGCATCGACAACAACGGCTTGGTGCGTCCAGGCGTGTTTTGATGTGGGAGCGAGTTATGGAATTTGCTGCAGTCAACAGTCCGAAATCAACGGCCAAGACCGTTGCGATCACGTTGACCAACGAGGAAGCCAACAACCCGGCCAATGCGTTTGCCGCGCTGTTGAACCTTGGTACCACCCGTTTCAAGGCCGACACCAGTCTGAATACGATCGAAGGTCAGTGGCTGCGCGTCCAAAAACCCAATGACGTCGATACGAGCCCAAAACCCAAAGACGAACTTGGTGCCAAGCCAAAAGAAAAGGCTGAGGCAAGCGATGACACTTCATCAGATGATGATCAAGAAGCCGTCGCAGTAAAAACGTCTGATGATACCAAAGACGCTTCGACTAAAGAAACTCAGGGCGCATCCGCAACAACCGAAACGCAGCCCGCAGAACAAGCAACTGCGATTAGCGTTGAAGCCATTCAAACGATCTCAATTCAATTCCAGATTCTCGTGCAACTTCCTGATGGCACCCTTCAGGACATGGGCACCTTCGACCTGAAGTCGTTGTTGGCCGCCGCCTCACAAGATGCTGGCCTTGCCTCCGCACTCGAAGCGGCATTTGGTCAGGCCGCCGATTCTTTAGCGGCTGGTCAATCGTTGCTCAACGCAGCACCACAAAGTGTCAGCGGAGGGCTAAGCCAAAATCTTGGCCTGGACCTGTCATCGACATCAACTGCCCAGCAAGCTGGCCTCGCGGCAAATGATGGCGCTGAGACCAATACTGTTGCTCAACTCTTCAAACAAATCGCAGCGGCGTTCCATCCGCTTGCGCAGAAGGCTGAGGCAGCAACACCCAACACACAAACTGCTCAGGTGCAAACTGCGGCGACTTCAGCGGGGGATGCCACTCAAATTGAGCAGGACCTGCTGACTCCCGACGCTGTGCGCCAGTCCCAAGAACTTTCAAAAATTCTGGGCAGCGACAGCAAAATTCGCATCCAGGTCGCCGTCAATGGCCAAAAGGTTGCTGACCTGCCATTCGATTCAAATCCGTTTAATCGCTTCGTGGGCTATAACCCCGAGGTTACGCGCGCAGCGGCAACTGCCGCCTCCGCACAGGGCGGCAATTCACTCATCGATGGTGGTCAGCCCCAAACTGCTGTTCTTTCTGGTAACACGGCGCAACAAGCTAATATTAGTGCGCAACAGGTTGCTGGCGGTGGAATAGCGCGAACCGAAGTAGCACCCCTGCGTGCTGCAGAACTGCCAGCCCCAGTAACGCCGAATAGCGCAAATGTGCAAAGTACAGGCAACACTTTCGCGACGGCTTTAGGGCAAACCACCGGCAACACTGCAACCACACAAACAAGCTCTGCGGAACGGCCCCTGCCTGCTCAGCCACAACAGATTATCGATCAAATTAAAGTCAACATCACTCGCGCCGCGAAAGCCGGCCTTGACCGCGTGACTATTCTCCTGCGCCCTGAAGAATTAGGCCGCATCGATATCAAGCTTGAAATGACCGATGAGGGCGCAGTACGGGCCAGCATCACCGCTGATAAACCCGCCACACTTGAACTTTTGCAACGTGAAGTCCGCGGTCTTGAGCGCGCCCTACAGGACGCCGGATTGCAAACCGATACTGACAATTTGGAATTCAATCTGCGCAGCGACACCAATGATCGCCTTGCTGAGGACGCCAAAGATCAGAACCGACGCGCACCTCAGTCATCTGAAGATGACGCGAAACTGAGCGCCGACAACGAAAACACTGAGCAATTCGACTACACCGCTGCTGCCCGTATGCGCGGTGGCGTTGATACTTACGCATAACAAACGCTGATTACCGATAAAAGAAACAACAGAAAGACACGGCCATGGATATTACAGCGGCAGCTGCTGCAGCGACAACACCCACCGATACGACCAAGGCGGGCAACTCGCGCAATAAATTAGCGAAGGACTTGAACTCGTTCTTAACGCTGTTGACCTCGCAGCTGAAAAACCAAGATCCGCTTTCGCCGATGGACTCGACTGAGTTCACCAATCAGTTGGTGCAATTCGCGCAAGTTGAACAGCAGATCAACTCGAATGAAAGCCTGACAAATTTGATTGGTTTGTCGCAGCAAAATATCGTAACAAACTCCGTCAACTACATTGGCAGAACCGTCGAAGCCAACAGCAGCGGCGTTCCGTTGCAAGGCGGAAAAGCGAAAATGGCCTATGGCCTGCTCAGCGATGCCCAAAGCGTTTCAGTCGTTATTCGCGATACCTCAGGTCAGATTGTCTACTCACAGATCGGCAATAAGACCAAAGGCGTCCATGCACTGGAATGGGATGGCAAAAGTTCCACTGGCCAACAGCTGCCGGACGGCACGTATTCGCTACAAGTCACCGCGCTCTCGAAGGATGACACGCCGGTGGAAAGTTACACGACGGTATTCGGCAAAGTGACCGGCGTGACGACCAAAGACGGCGCTACCTTGGTGGTCATGGATAAGCTCGGCGTACCAGTCGACAAGATTCTTTCGATTACCGCGTAAAGATACGGATTTTTGGACGAAAAGTTAGCAAGAAATTAACCCCAGTTGCGTCACCTTTGAAGGTGGATCCGACTCTGTCGGTACCGGATAAAAAGTGAAGAAGCGATGATCCGGTCGCGGCGAACCTAAGGAGACAGAAAATGTCGTTGTTTGGTGCATTATACTCAGGCGTTTCAGGATTGCAGTCGCAGTCCAGCGCCATGGGCGCCATCGCCGATAACGTGACCAACGTCAACACCATCGGCTATAAAAGCACGAAGGTGAGTTTCAAGACTTTGATCACCGCGCAAACCTCGTTGACCCAATACTCGCCGGGCGGCGTGTTGTCCAAGCCCCAACAGCAGGTCGATTTGCAAGGCTTGCTGCAAGCATCAACATCATCAACTGACTTGGCTCTGTCAGGTTCCGGCTTCTTTGTCACCAACGAGGCGGCAGACCCCAACGCAAATAATTTGTTCACCTACACGCGCGCAGGTTCGTTCAAAGTTGATAAATCAGGATTTTTGCAGAACGTCGGTGGCGCCTTCATGCAAGGCTGGCCTTTGACATTCTTTGACGGCACCGGCACTGCCAACACCGTGCAAGTTGGCAAAGACATTTTTATGAAAGCTTATGTGAACGGCCAAGGCGACCGCGTCTTGATCAACGACAACGTGATCGACAGCATTAACCTGCGGCCCTTGAACCTCCAGACCATCGGTGGCACAGCATCACCAACAACGACTGTATCAATTGGTGCCAACCTACCTGCTGAAGCCGACATTAACGACCAACACCGCGTTAACAGCCAAATGTTCGATAGCTTAGGCAACCCCCACAACTTGACCTACGCGTTCACCAAGACAGGATCAAACACCTGGCGCACCTCGCTTGAGCAACCTGCTCAATCAGCTGTGATTGTGCAGAAAACCCAGAATGGCGAAGTCCACTTTGCGGCTGGTCGTATTGATTTTAATGATACGTTTACCGCACCCATGACCGGCTTAATCAACATCAACGCTAACGGTGTCGCTGCGGCAATTAACATCGCTGCAGCTCCAGATGACGGCGTTGCAAACGTCGATACAACGGGCCGCACTCTCAGCCAGATTCTCGACCAACTTGCTAAAACCATCGACAATAATCTGGTCACTGCTTTTGGCGTAGCACCAACGCCACCTGGAAACTGGGCGCGCCGAATCGCTGGTGAAAACGGCATTACGTTTGATCAGGCATCTGAAGTAAATACTTTTACTTTTGATGCATCAGTAACTGACGCAGCCGCAGTACCTAAACAACTCGTCACCCAGGGCAGCATCGATCCTGCCACCGGGCTTACACGAGTTTATAATATCCCAGCTTTGGACGCGACCTACGGCTGGTACTCACAAGCACTTCCAGCCACAGGTTTGCCTGGCATCAATGCGCCTTCAATCGAGTTTGCAGGTAACGGCACGCCGAACGAGTTCTTCAACCGTACATCAAGCCAAGCGCCCTCGCCTCAACACACGCTTGAAGTCATTTGGGCCAACGGCGCTGAAAATATGGTCAACGGCAATACCAAAAGCCCGCCGATTCAAGTGTTCTTTGGGAACTACAACACTCCCGATGGCTTAACGCAGCTTTCAGGCAGTTTCCAGCTGAACTACTTGCAACAGAACGGCGCCAAGTTCGGCAACTTCGCCGGCGTGTCAGTTGGTCAGGATGGTATTGTGACCGCATTATTCGACAACGGCGTGACGCGGCCAGTGTTTATGGTCCCCGTTGCCACTTTCACTAACCCCAACGGGCTTAGTTCATTGTCAGGCAACACCTGGATCGCAACAGACCTTTCAGGCAACCCAACATTGCGTGAAGCAGGTGATGCAGGCGCAGGCTCAATCAATTCGGCCTCTCTGGAAGGCTCGACCGTTGACCTCGGTGAAGAGTTCACCCGCATGATCGTCACGCAACGTGCCTATTCATCAGCCGCCAAGATCATCACCACGGCTGATGACATGCTCGACGAATTGCTCCGCATCAAGCGATAAGCGACTGAATAAATAGAGGATCGATAAAAAAAACAAAACCCCGGTTCGGAAACGAGCCGGGGTTTTGAATGTCAGGGGCCTTTCCCTCGGCGTGGGAAATGCAACCACACAAAGAGTCGGTTACAGAAAATCGAGCCCAAGATCGAGGCACGGGGCAGAATGCGTGATCCACCCAACCGACATGAGATCCACACCACTTTCGGCAATCTCTTTGGCAGTAGCTTTTGTGATCGATCCTGACGCTTCTGTAACAGCACGGCCGCCCACAATCCTCACCGCCTCTTTCAGTTGGGACGGGGTCATGTTGTCGAGCAAAAGAATGTTGACCCCGGCTGTAAGTGCTTCGTCAAGTTGGGCCAAGGTGTCGACCTCAACTTCAATTTTGACGGTATGCCCCACCGACCCGCGCGCGGCATCAACAGCCTTCCTCACGCCCCCAGCAGCGGCGATGTGATTGTCCTTGATCAGGACAGCGTCATAGAGACCAAAGCGGTGATTGACTCCACCACCACAGCGCACTGCATATTTCTCGAGCGCGCGCAATCCGGGTGTGGTCTTGCGCGTACAACAGACCTTTGCCTTGGTATGGGCAATCGCCGCAGCAATCTCACGCGTCGCCGTGGCAATGCCAGACAAGTGACCCAGAAAATTAAGTGCGACACGTTCAGCCGTCAGGATGCCCCGTGCGGGGCCGTTAAGTTCCAGAACAATATCGCCAGGCTTTACTGAGGTGCCATCGGGCGCACACACGGTGATGCGAATCGTGGGGTCAACCATGCCAAAGGTCAGTCGCGCAATATCAGCCCCCGCAATCACGCCAGCTTTGCGCGCGGCAATCACCGCATGGGCGCGGGCCTCGGCGGGAATTGTAGCGTTCGTGGTGATGTCGCCGACATTGCCTAAGTCTTCCGCCAACGCACGTCGAACAGCTTCTTCAACAACGTGAGCGGGCGGAGGCGTGGGAGCAAACACTGCAAGAACACCCAAATCCAGTTAGGCCGCCCCTGGCGACCAGCCGTTCAACATGCGCTCGACAGAAATGCGCGCACGGCCCGCAATCACCGGGTCGATATGCACTTCGGTCTGCTCGGTTTCCAAGGCCGCAAGAATATTTGAAAGCTCAATCTTCTTCATGAAGGGGCAAAGGTTGCAGGGCTTCACGAACTCAAGATCAGGGAAGTCAGCCGCAACATTATCGCTCATGGAACATTCAGTCACGAGCACGACTTTAGCCGGGCGATGTTTGGCCACATAGTCAATCATCCCAGCGGTCGAACCGGCGTAATCGGACTCTGCAACAACCTCAGGCGAGCATTCAGGGTGCGCCAAAACCACCACGCCGGGGTTTGTCTCGCGCATGTTGCGAATGTCGGCGGGGCTGAATTGCTCATGAACAACGCAGCGCCCTTTCCAGGTTATCACTTCAGGCTTCACCAACTTGGCCGTATTCAACGCCAAGTATTCGTCCGGCAACATGATCACGCGCGGAACGCCAAG
>JANLSL010000694.1:0-2223 GCA_031362385.1 Alphaproteobacteria bacterium
CCCGTCGGCGGCGGCGGCATGATTGCAGGCATTGCGTTGGCCGCCAAAGCAGCCAAACCCAACATCGATATCGTTGGTGTCGAGCCAGCCCTTTACCCGTCTATGAGCAATGCGCTGTATGGCCACACCAAACCCTGCGCAGGCTCGACCATGGCGGAAGGCATTGCCGTGGTCACAGCAGGCGCGGTGCCTGTACCGATTGTCAAAGACCACGTGCACAGCGTTGTGACGGTGAGTGAAACCAGCATTGAGCGTGCGGTGGCAATGCTGGCCACGCGCGCTAAAACCGTGACCGAGGGTGCAGGTGCTGCCCCCCTCGCCGCACTGCTGGAATACCCCGAAATGTTTAAAGGCAAAACCGTGGGCCTGGTGATCTCGGGTGCCAATGTGGACGCGCGGATGTTGTCATCGGTGTTGATGCGCGACCTGGTGCGCGAAAAACAGGTGCTGACGTTGAATATCGAAATGCCCGACAAGCCGGGGCAACTCCATGCCGTCAGTGGCATTTGTGCCGAAGAAGGTGCCAACGTGTTGGAAGTCATTCACTCGCGCTTTGCCATGGACCTCTCGGCCAGTTCAGCGCGGCTGGGCATTACCATCGAGACGCGCGACGAGGACCATGCCAAGCAGGTGATGGATAGAATCCGAATGTCAGGATTTAAATTAAGTATCCGCGACCCGAACGAGCCTTAAACCGCGCGTGACCCAACAGCGCTGTCTCACCCCACCCCCAGCCCCTCCCCATCGAGGGGAGGGGGTAAATTCAGAGTACTCACTTCTCGCTCTTTCCCTCCCCCTTGTGGGGAGGGATAAAGGGCGGGGGTATTGAGCGAGTGCCATGACAAACAACCCAGTTCTCGTCGAAGTCACACGCGGCAAGACTTAAATCGTCTTCTGTTTGTTGAACAGGTTATCAAACGCTTCTTTGTCGGGGTTGCCCAGTTTCATCACGTCTTCCAGTACCGCGCAGCCTTTAATGACGGCGGGACGCGCACCTACTGCGTCGCGCCAGCGCTTCACGTTGGGATACTGATCAATATCAATCTCGTGGAAGGTATTGATTTTCACCCACGGGTACGTCGCCATGTCAGCAATCGAGTACGCGCCCGCCAAATACGGCACAGCAGCTAAGCGTTTATCCATGACGCGGTAGAGGCGCTTGGTTTCGTTCTGGTATCGATCAATGCCGTATTGAATTTTCTCGGGCGCGTACTGCAAAAAGTGACCGCACTGACCAAACATGGGGCCCACATTAGCCACTTGAAAAATTGTCCACTGAATCACTTCATAGCGCGCGGCCATCTCATGGGGCATAAATTTGCCGGTTTTTTCGGCCAAGTACATCAGGATCGCTCCTGACTCAAACACCGTGTAGGGCTTTGCGCCCGGGCCATCACGATCAACGATGGTGGGGATTTTATTGTTGGGGTTGAGTTTCAAATACGCTGGGTCGAACTGGTCACCCTTGAGCATGTTGATGCCGTGCGTCGTGTACGCCAAGCCGCACTCTTCCAGCATGATAGGGATTTTGTGACCGTTAGGCGTGGGCCAGTAATACAAATCGATCATAGGGGATCCTTGCGAAATTTTTTAAGCACCGAGAGTAGAGCGTTTTGGCGCTCAACAAAACATTGCGTTGCATCTGCTGTCAGAATATCATTGCCATATGTCGGGCCTTCGCAGACGCCCGGCGCTTTCAGACGGTCACTCGTCCAAGTTCTGCTGATGATAACCATAACGGGTGACCCATGCTTATACACATTCCTCTTGTTGCGATATTTGCCCTTGCGTTGCGGGAGTCACAGCCATGAAGTGGATTACCCGCGAGCGCCCTAAAATTGACCGGATCGCCTGCCCTTGGTTGATCGCGCGTTTTATCGATGCAACACCAGTATTTCTTTACGTGTCAAAAGAGTCAGTTCTGGTCAAGGCCCGCGAATGGGCCGCAACGCCCTACGATATTCCGGGAGTGGAATTGTCGCATGAGGGCGAACGCTGCACATTTGATACATTCCTGCGGATTTATAAGCTGACTGACCCGGCCTTGCAGGAGCTGGCTGTCATTGTGCGCGGCGCTGATACCGGTGATTTACATTTAGCGCCGCAAGCTGCGGGGTTGCTGGCCGTGTCGCTGGGGCTGTCTGCGTTGCATACTGATGACCACGAGATGTTAAAACATGGCATGGTGGTTTATGACGCGCTCTATGCTTGGATTTGCAATGC
>JANLSL010000697.1:0-2860 GCA_031362385.1 Alphaproteobacteria bacterium
GCGCACGGCAGCATTTGCGCCTGTGAACCGCAGAACTTTGTTGGTGGTGTTTCCAGCCACGGTCGAAAGCTCCACCGCCGCGGTGGCCGTATTGGTTGTCGCCAATGACGTTGGCAATGCTGCTGTGCCCGCAGCAACATCCGTAAAGCTTTCAGCCACTTCGGCGTTAGCAGTGCCTTTGCCGGGCGCCAGGCCTTCGCACATAGAGGTAAGCTGCGTTGCCGAGGCCACATATACAGTGTCATCAAAGATGGTGGCGTCGGTTGCATTTTTTGGGCCAGTAAAAATCACCAGCGGGTCTGGGTCGGCACTACCGCCCGTGCAATTGGCATTGTTCGAGGGGCAGTTCTGAATTTCTTGAGAGCTCGTCGGCGCACTGCGCGCGCCACTGCGAGAGATAGCCCCCCGGCCGTTTTTGCCGTGGCTGATAAACGCATAATAAAAAGGCGTGCCTTGTGTGGCGGCCTGGCTGGTCAGGCGCGCTTCGGTATCAGTTACGTCGTTGAGCGTACCGGTATACTCAACTTTTGTGGTGTCATACGAATTGGTGACTGACGTACATATTTGGCGGCTGGAGTCGACGCCACTCACGACATAGGTGAAATAGTTCCCGAAGGCATCTATGGCTTCATCTTCACTGATGCCCATCGAGAGCCAAGGCACAACGCCTGTGGTTGCGGCGCACACTGTGGTTCCGTTGGACGTGCCATCGGGCGGGAAGTTTGTGTCGGGGCATGGGATTTGACGATTAAGCGCTGTTAAAGGCCCAGCCCCGTCGGCATCAGCAAAAAAATATGAGATGGCACTGTTGTTCAGCAACTTAGTCGAGCTTGCATTGGCACTCAGGCGCCGCACTTCGGCGTCTTTGTTTTGGCGAACACTGCTGGCAATAAGCGCTGCCGCTGCAGCCAGAAGTGCGATGATGATGATCAGCCCAATCACGCCGTCGTCACGACGGCTCTCAGAGGAGAGGGCCCTTAACCCACGGCGAATCACTGCGCTGATTTTTTTCACGTTTTCTGCGGGCTCCTGCCCTGGATCCATCGTTTGCAGCGCCCCGATTGATGGGCACAGCGTAACATCACCAACGACACCCTGGCGGGTAGCGTTGCACCATAATTAACCACACGAAAACTATACGGAATTAAGCCCCTATTCAATTCGTGCGTGTGTGGGCTTTAAAGGGCCCAAGACGGCTATTGGCGCGGATTATAGGGGTGTTTGGCGCTCCAATTGCGCACCAGGGCCTCTAATTCGTCGTCTGGGGTTTTTGGCAGGATGACTTTCAGAGTCACGTACTGGTCGCCTGCGGCCTCGGTTTTACTGGCCGCAACGCCCTTGCCGCGCAGGCGTAAGGTGCTGCCGGTGTTGGAGCCCTTGGGGATGGTCAGGGTGACTGACCCGCTGGTGGTGGGCACGTCGATCTTGGCACCCAAAACCGCCTCGTTCAGTGCGACGGGTAAATCGATATGAATATCGCGCCCCTGGCGCTTAAAAGTTGGATGGTCGGCAACCTTAATTTCGATCAATACATCGCCCGCCGGACCGCTGTTTGCCCCGGCCCCGCCTTGCCCGCGCAGCCGCATGGTTTGGCCATCGGTCGTGCCTGCGGGAATTGCGACATCAAGTGACTTGCCGCTGGGCAAGCTGACGCGGCGTTTGAAGCCGTTGATGGCGTCGAGAAACCCAATCTCGAGTCTGAAGTTTTCATCTTCGCCTTTGGACGCAAAACCCGTGCGCCGCCCTTTTGGTCCGCCTTGACCTCGGGCGTTGCTAAACATGCTGTCAAAAATGTCACCCAAGTCTTCGAAGGCGAACCCGCCTTGGGGGCCGCCCTGTGGGCCGCCTGGTCCGGGGCGGGGCCCGCCGCGCGCGAACGGATTGGCGCGTATTTCCTGGCCACTGGCATCGATTTCACCGTGATCAAACCGCGGGCGCTTTTTGTCGTCGCCCAGAATATCGTAGGCGGCATTTATTTCTTTAAATTTGTCCTCGGCTTTTTTGTCGCCGGGGTTCATGTCGGGATGAAGTTTTTTCGCGAGCCCACGGTACGCTTTTTGAATTTCAGACTCAGTGGCGTCTTTTTTGACGCCCAACACGTCATAAGGATTTCGAGCCATGGCTAGCCACGTACAAAAATACGACGCATGAAACTGTGCGGTGTCAGGACGATGACATTGCCCAATAGAATAAGTGCGGCACCACCCAGCATGGTAGGCGTGATAGCCAAATCCTCAAGCCATGTCGAGACCAGCAACGCAACCGCTGGAAACATCACTGCCGTATACCCGGCGCGTTCTGGGCCAATGCGCCTGATCAGCGTTAAATAAAATCCAAAGCCAGCAATTGATCCGAAAATAACCAAGTAGGCGAGCCCGCCCATATACTGTGGTGTCCATAAGAATGTGAAGGCTGAGCCCTTGATGGCGGCAAAAGCTGCGACGGCGAGTGCGCCGTACCCCATGCCCCAGGCATTACTTTGCAAAACTGACAAGCCGCGGTCTTGGATTTTGATGGCGAATACATTTCCGGTCGAGGCTAAATATGCGCCAGCAAATGCAAACCCAGCGCCGCTCAGGGCCCCCGTACCGATGTTTGAGGTTTCAATATCGCCACTAAAGACCAGCGCGATACCAGCCACGCCTAAAGCTGCGGCAAACCACACCATGGGTGCTGTGGTACGGCCCAAAAACACACGCCCATTGATGATGTTGATGATCGTAATAAATGAAAAAACCACCGAGACCAGGCCGCTGGGCAACTGGATCGTGGCATAATAAATCAGCAACATCATCAATGGGCGTGTGTTTTTGGGCCGTACCACAGCACCCATGGTGTGGTTTGCCGCAGCTTTAGGCGT
>JANLSL010000030.1:0-9475 GCA_031362385.1 Alphaproteobacteria bacterium
GCGTGCCCACCTACGATGTGGCCGGTTTCGTGGGCCATCACACCAAACACTTCGTTTGAATTCTTGGATGCCATCAGTAAGCAAGTGTGAATGAACATCTGGTTGCCTTGTGTCACAAAGGCATTCAGGCTGTCGTCGTTGATCAAGCGAATGGTGATCGATTCTGGCGAAAGCCCGCCTGCCACAAATGCAGGCTTGGCCCATTCATTAAGAAACATCTCAATCTCGGTATCTCGAATAATGTTCAAGCCTTGCGCCGATGCGGGCGAAAGCCCGCTCACGAGGGCGCTGGCCACAGCAACACTAGCCAATGCAAACCGCCAGGTGCGGCTACGCATTATATTTAAGACTTTTCCAGGCTGCGTTTGGTTCATATCTTTTCCGCGACAATCACGTGGTATATCAGTTGAAAATAACCTATCTCGCGCATCGGCCGATATAGCTCAAATATGGCGATTTCCCGGCGATTACGGTGATGTCGACTTTGTCATGGTTGTCGCGATGACTGTGCTTGGCTAAGGAATATAAATGACGTTCAAACCTTCTCAGCGCGGAACGGTACCACCTTTTATCGTCATGGACGTCATGCGCGACGCTGCTGCACTTGAAGCGCAGGGGCGCAGGGTTATTCATCTTGAGGTGGGCCAACCCGCAACGGGCATGCCCCAAGGGGCAGCCCATGCCGTTACCGCGCTGATTGGTCGTGACAAGCTGGGGTATACAGTCGCAGATGGTATTGCCCCCTTGCGCCAGCGCATCGCCGATCACTATGACGACACATATGCAGTCACTGTTGACCCGAACCGGGTCTTCATCACGACGGGCTCATCTGCGGCATTTACGCTGTCTTTTCTGTCCGCTTTTGAAGCCGGTGATACGGTGGTGGTGGCAGCGCCTGGTTATCCTTCGTACCGGCATATCCTCAACGCTTATGGCATCAACGTCGAGCTGATCGAGGTTGATGCGACGACGCGCTTTAATATTTCAGTCGAACACTTGATGAAAATGCCACGCCGCCCCCAGGGCGTGATTGTGGCCAGCCCTGCCAACCCGACAGGATCAATGATCGAGCCCGGGGTGTTTCGTCATCTCGTCGGGTATTGCCATGACCATGGCATTCGCATGATCTCGGATGAAATTTATCACGGCATCACGTTTGGCATCGATGCTGCGACGGCGGTTGAGGTGTCGCCCTCGGCGATTGTCATCAATAGCTTTTCAAAATTTTACAGTATGACGGGCTGGCGGCTGGGGTGGATGATTGTGCCGGGTGACTTGTATCGCTCGGTCGAGTGCCTTGCCCAAAACCTCTACATCTCACCGCCGGCGTTGGCACAGCACGCTGCGCTGGCCGCCTTCGATTGTATGGATGAGCTCAAAAAGAATGTCGAAGTATATCGGCGTAATCGCGCCCTGCTGCTGAAACGCTTGCCAGAGATCGGCTTTCCAACATTCTCGCCACCCGATGGCGCGTTTTATTTTTATGTGAACGTTGCGCACCTCGGCATGGACTCACCCGAAGTCTGCCGCCGTATTTTAAACGAGGCAGGCGTGGCGGTCACCCCTGGCTTAGATTTCGACCCCGCCCATGGCAACCAGTGGATGCGCATTTCATATGCTGTATCGGAATCAGAAATCACCGAAGCCTGCACGGCCCTGGCGGCGTGGATGAAAACGCTGCGCGTATAGAGCGTTTTAGGGCGAAGTGGACTCCGGTTCGCCCTAAAACGCGACAAAACAAGAATATCTAATTAACTCTTTGGTTCACTCCACCAGCCACGTCGCGGCGGGCCAGAGGGTGCTTGCTCAACAACAGGCGCGGGGGGCGGGGGTGGTGGCTGAACCACAACTGTTGCCGGTGGTGGTGGGGGAGGCGTATATGGCCTTTCCTCAACGCGCGGTATTTCAACGCGGGGTGTTTCAACACGCGGTGTTTCAAAGCGGGGCGCTTCTATACGCGGTGTTTCAAAGCGGGGCTCAGGCTTTGACTCAGGCTTTGGTTCCACCCGTGCCTCGGGTTCTGCGGCGGTATCGCCACGTGTCCACGACAGTGCGGTTTCTTTGATAGCACTGAAGAAACCGCGCTTGCGCCCGCTGCCTTGGCTTTCTCCACTTTCCGAACCTGAAGGTTCTGACTGTGCTGCAAAACGTGTTGCCCCAGCCTGCTCGGTGTCGCCGTTGACAGAGCTGTCAGAGGTTTGGTTCGCCGATCCATCAGCATTAAAGTTTTGATTCTGTTTTTCGCCACCTTCGCGATGACGGTTCCGCCCGCCGCGGCGTCCACGGCGACGACGACGGCCTCCATCGCGCCCTTGTTCACCGCCTTGACCGGGTTCACTTGGCGCGGGCGCACTCGAATCGAATTGGCTGCTGGGCGCGCTCGGTTGGCTTTGCATTTCAGAATCTGGCTGGGGGCTACGCTCAGCCACTGGCTCTTGGCCGCTCCCCTGAGCCTGGTCGCGCGCGCCATCAGGGCCACGACCACGGCGACGGCGACGACCGCGACCCCGGCCACGTCCGCCTTCAGCGCCTTGCTCGCTACTCCCGCCATGACGACTAGGTTCAGTTGACGGCGCGTCTTCGACGTTTGATTCCTCGTCTTCGACTTCAACCTCATCTTCGGGTTCAGGCTCGGGCGCGGGGGCCGGCAACGCGTGTGGTGTCAGCGCGGTGGTGTCCTCAGCCATGGGCCGGGTGGCCTTCACGCGGTCGATGCGCAGGTTGGGCTGAATCAAGTTCACATCACCCAACACAAAAATCCGCAAGCCATAGCGTGCTTCCAGCATCGCCAAGCCTTCACGCTTGTAGTTCAGCAAGTACAACGCAACGTCGGGATGGACGGTGACGGTAAGTTCGCTCGATCGACGGCGAATACCTTCTTCCTCGATCATTCGCAGAGCGTATATGGATGATGACTCGATTGAACGAATCAGGCCTGTGCCGCCGCAATGGCCGCACGGGCGGAAGTTGGTCTCGATCAAGCTGGGGCGGAGGCGTTGGCGCGAAAGTTCGAGCAACCCGAAGTGGCTGATGCGTCCCACTTGAATGCGCGCGCGGTCAAGTTTCAGGGCTTCTTTCAATCGGCGTTCAACCGCATGGTTATTGCGGTTTTCTTCCATGTCGATGAAGTCGATGACCACCAAGCCCGCCAAGTCACGCAGGCGCAGTTGACGCGCGATTTCATCAGCCGCTTCTATGTTGGTCTTCAACGCTGTTTCTTCGATATGACGCTCGCGCGTGGCGCGGCCCGAGTTCACGTCGATGGCCACCAAGGCTTCGGTTTGGCCGAACACAATCGACCCGCCCGAGCGCAATTGAACTGATGGCGTGTTGATCGCTTCAAGTTGGCTTTCAACTTGATAGCGCTGGAATAATGAAATAGTTTTTTCGTCGTAAAACTGAACCCGCTTGGAATGGCTGGGGGTCAGCATCCGCATAAAGTCTTTTGCGGTTTTGTAGCCCTCTTCGCCTTCCACAAAAACGTCTTCGATGTCTTTGGAATAAACATCGCGAATGGCGCGCTTGATGATGTTGCCTTCTTCGTGGATCAGGGCTGGGGCACGCGATTGCAGCGTGTTCTCGCGAATCTGATCCCAGGTGCGCATGAGGTATTCGTAGTCACGCTTGATTTCGGGCTTGCTACGCTCGGCACCGGCGGTGCGCAAAATCACGGCAGCACTTTTGGGGGGCTGCAACTCAGCCATAATCGACTTCAAACGACGGCGATCTGTCGCATTGGTAATTTTACGTGAAACACCACCGCCGCGTGATGAGTTGGGCATAAGCACGCAGTAGCGGCCCGCCAATGACAAATAAGTCGTAAGGGCAGCGCCTTTGTTGCCGCGCTCTTCCTTGACGACCTGCACCAGCATAATTTGGCGGCGTTTGATCACTTCTTGAATTTTGTAGTGGCGCGAGGCCAGGAAGCGACGGCGACGGCGCGAATCTTCGTCTTCGGACTCATCGTCTGAATCGTCGTCGTCGCTGGCTTCAGCACCGCCCACAACATCAACCGGACGCTCTTCAGCCGGAGCTTCAACAACCTGCGATTCACGTTCGCCGAAATTCTCTGATGACGAAGCCTCACTGACGCTGACTTCGTCGCTCTGTGCTTGGGGCTCTTGTGGTGCGCTGGCATCAAGGTCAGCGGCAAAAGAACCTTGCGAGGCTGCTTCTTCAATGCCGCCATATTCAGGGGCTGGGATATCGCGCACACCTGAAGCTTCTTCAGTCGGTTGAGGCTGAACTTCAGGTTCAGGTGCTGGCTCTTCGGCGATGGGTTCGGACGAAATCGTCGGGGTCGCGAAACTCAGCGGCAGTGCTGTGCCGATTGAGTCGGGATGAGGCTCGTTGTGTTGAGCGTCATCATGGCTAGGAGCGTCATGATGCCCCTCGTCATGGTGTGGAGCGTCATGGTGGGGCTCGTCAGGCACGTCGAACGAACTGGGCTGGGGATCTAAACCCTGTTGGTCGGCGCCGTCCTGCTCGGTCCGGGGCTGCTCATTGGCATGATCGTCTTCATCATGATTTTCATGGCGCTGCACTTCGGCCAGCAGACGTTCGCGGTCTGCAACCGGGATTTGATAATAGTCGGGGTGGATTTCGCTAAAGGCGAGAAAGCCATGACGGCCACCGCCGTAGTCGACAAACGCCGCTTGCAGCGACGGTTCGACCCTGATGACTTTAGCGAGATAGATATTACTTTTATTCTGTTTCTTCGTGGACGTCTCGACGTCGAATTCCTCAAGCCGCGTTCCGTCCAGCACCACCACCCGAGTTTCCTCTGGGTGCGTGGCATCGATTAGCATCCGTTTGACCATAGCGCATCATTCTCCGGCGGCTCCGCTCGGGTTCAGCGAGAGTTGGCGCACGTGCGCCCCGGGCCGCATTGTTAAGGTGTTGAAATGACAAAGGGGATATGACGACGCCCGCGGTCAGGCCGCGTGCGCATTGTGCAGATGCGTCAGACAGTACACGTGTCGCCGACGTCGAAACGCCGTTGCGTACTATCATGTGTTGGACGCCAGAAAGCACCGCGTCAGTCCCCCAATGGGTTATTGCTGCCCGACCGCTGTTTTTTGACGACTGCTGGTATGGGCGAACATCTATTCGACCGGCTGAATTTCGGGTGGGCGTAAAAACTGCCTTTTTTTCAATGGCCTCGCGGCGCAAGGCCGAATTGCCCGTTGGTCCCGAAAACCGGACTTGAGCAAACTAGTCGGATGTGGCCCACGGCACAATTGTTAATTCCAGGCGTTATGTTTGACCTCTATTTTGGGCCTTAAAATGGGCTGTGTTCGGGAAAGGCCTGTGGAAGACTCTGCTAACCCATTGAGATTCTTGAAACGACTCGAGAAGTTAACTATAGTCCGTTACCAATAGCACCCAAACGCAACTTTATTGCGTGAGGGGCGGTAAGGGGTCACGAGGGAATGACGGCCTCCAAGAACAAGAACACGATCAACTTTACGGGCAATTTTACCGGCCTTTTGGGCCCGGTAACGATGCCCGTGGCGCGTCGCACGTTGCTGGGCGCTTCGCTGCTGGGGGCTTCGACCTTGGTGCTAGCACCTGGGATCGCGCGGGCCATGCCCACTGCGACGACCATGCGGATGCACGATCACGGCGCATTTACGCGCCTGGTCATTGAGCTTTCTGAAAGTGTTGAAGCTTCGGCTTTCGTGCTTTCCGATCCGCGTCGGCTGGTGGTTGATCTGCCCGAGATGACGTGGGGCGCTGAACTCGCGCTGCCCAAAACAGCGGTCGTCAATGCGGTTCGCGCTGGTGTGTTTCAGCCAGGCCAATCGCGCTTGGTCATCGACCTCGCCCAGGCAGCGCAGCTTTCGCAAGG
Organism: Alphaproteobacteria bacterium; assembly: GCA_031362385.1. Lineage (GTDB taxonomy): Bacteria > Pseudomonadota > Alphaproteobacteria > Rhodospirillales > Rhodospirillaceae. Next base: position 5,852 of record JANLSL010000030.1, read on the forward strand.
GTATGTCTTGCCGCCAACCGGTGCCACACCGTGGCGGCTGATTCTCGATCTCACACCAGCCACCGACGATGCCTTCCGTGCGGCGGCGACCATGAACCAGATCACGCGGATTGGGCCGCAAGGTGGGGCCGCGCTTGCAGCAGCTAAACCGGCTGCACCACCGCCGAAGGTCGCAGCCGCAGAAAAACCCGCCGCCAAGAAAGCCGCTGACCGCAAAATTGTCGTGGCCATCGATCCTGGTCATGGCGGGATCGACCCCGGCGCGATTAGTGTTGGTGGTGTCTACGAAAAAAATATTACCCTCATGGCGGCCCAACAACTCAAACAAAAGTTGGAAGCGACCGGACGATACCGTGCAGTTTTAACGCGCAGTCAGGATACGTCTTTGGTTTTGCGCGAGCGCATAGAAATTGCGCGCCATGCTCCGGCGGATATTTTTATCTCGCTGCATGCCGATTCGATCCAAGACAAATCCATTCGCGGCTTGTCGGTCTATACGCTATCTGAAAAAGCCTCAGACGTTGAAGCCGAGGCCTTGGCCGAGCGCGAAAATAAAGCCGATTTGATTATTGGGATGGACTTGACCAAAGAATCCCAAGAGGTCCGCAATATTTTGATCGACTTGGCACAGCGCGAAAGCATGAACTTAGCCTCGCGTTTGGCCGATAGCTTGATCGATGAGCTGCGCCAAGAAGTAACTTTACTGCGCAACACCCACCGGTTTGCTGGCTTTGCAGTTTTGAAGTCGCCCGATATCCCCTCGGTGCTCATCGAAATGGGGTATCTGTCTAACCGTGATGACCAGGGCGTTCTGCTGAAAGAAGGCTATCGCGGTAAGCTGATGAACGCTGTTGTTAAGGGTATCGACCGCTATTTCAAACAAAGCCAGCTCGCTCAGCGTTCTTAGTTTTGCTGACCCACTTCTTGTAAAAACGCCAAAGCATCTTGGGCGGTTTGTGTGGGCAGTTCCAACATTGGCATGTGGCCTGCGTCGGGATAACGCTTCATCGTCAGCGAGGTGTTTTTGAGTTGGCCTTGCACGATGTCACCAACAAAAGGCGGCAACACTTTTCCGCCGTCCCCCCATTGCAACAGCATGGGCGTCGTCAGGCCCGCGAACAGGGCGGGGACATCGGTGGTGTCCCACAATTTATATTGCGTTTGAATATAGGCATCGACCCATGCCTTTGCGCCTGGGCGGTTGTTGATGTCGGTATACTGCTGTGCCAGTTCTTGCGTTGCGCGCTCAGGTTTGGCGAAGACATCGCGCAAAAAAGCGCGGTAAAACATTTCGGTTTGGTAAGGTGCCGTCCAAGTGTTGATCTTTGCTGCTTGCATCATTTCAGCAGCTGGCGTGCGCTTGGGTGGGCGACCATTAGGCAACGTCGAGACCACCAATTTCCCAACGCGGTCGGGGTTGCGAATAGCAAAGACGGTGACAACCAGTGCGCCATTAGAGGTGCCGCCCAAGTTTACTTTCTCTAATCCGAGATGAGCAATCAAACCACCCAGCAGTTCAACCGCGCGGTCAGTCGAATAAATGCCCGACGGATCTGGGCCCGATAATCCATAGGGCGGAAAGTCCATGCGCACAACGCGCATGTGTGGGGCAAGAACTGGCACCCAACCATCCCACATGTGTAAATTACCCAAGTGCCCGTTGAGTAAAATAAGTGGTGGTAGGGTGCTGTTTGTGTTGCCCTCATCGCGGATATGCAACGGCACGCTATCAATCAGCACAAATTGGGATGGAGCGCTTGCGTATTTAGCCTTCAAATCCTCGAGTGATGGATTCCACAGCCCGAATCTGAAAGTGCCGAAGACCGCAAGGGCTACAACCAGGCATCCGCCACCAAAGATGGATAATGTTTTCATCATGTCACCACACGTCCGTCACCCAAAATAGAGCACCAAAATAGATCACCAAAATAGATCAAAGTGCGGCTATTCGCCACGTCGAGCTAGTGTTACGATACATTCCATGTGGTCCGATTGGCCACTCAATCTTGAAATTACGGAGAGTGCGATGGGACCCCACCAGGGTGAGCCGCCACGCTGTCGTGCCTGCCAGCTTCAGCTCTGCAAAAGCCGAGACCAACCGCCCCATGCGGGGCTGAAGGTGACAGACGGCACTGGCCTGGCTGAAAAAACGATGGGCACACAGGGCACACAATTTCTGTGCGAAACCTGTGCGTCGGTGATGATTCGCTCAACCGACCTCACGCAAGCGGGCTGGCGCCATCAAAAGTAACACCTTAAAATGCGAAGCTCATTGAGGAGATGCGCCCATGATGAATCGTCACGATTTCACGCGCCGCACGATATTCGCATTTTTGATGTCATCACTCCCGTTCGCAGCCCATGCGCAAAACTCGCTGCTGAATAAGGGCAAGGGTTTTCTCAGCGGCGTTAAGGGCGGCTCTGCATCAGGTTTAAGCCTGAGCGACGGCGAGATTGGCGGCGGCTTGAAAGATGCGCTGAAAGTGGCCACGCAGCGCGTGGTTGGGCAATTGGGTAAATCCGACGGCTATTTTAACGATGCCGCAATCCGTATTCCGCTGCCTGGTGTGATTCAGAAAATACAAGGTCCGCTTAAATCAATTGGCGCGGCTGGAATGCTCGATGACCTTCAGCTCAAGATGAACCGTGCCGCAGAACAAGCTGCACCGAAGGCTCTTGATATTTTTACCGATGCGGTCTCGAAAATGTCGATCACTGATGCGCGCGGAATTTTAACCGGCCCTGAAGACTCAGCGACAAAATATTTCCGGGGTGCGACATCCGATAACTTGACGCGCGCATTTTTACCTGTGGTGAGTCAGAGTCTCTCAAGCGCTGGTGCTGCAACAGTTTTTCAGTCGGTTCAGTCGAGGGCCGCTGGCCTTCCATTGGTCGGCGCCGATGTCAGTAAATTTAATCTTGCCGACTTTACGGTTGGCAAAGCTCTGGATGGGCTCTTCTTGTATCTTGGCAAAGAAGAAGCAGCGATCCGCACCAATCCGGCCGCGCGCACGACAGATGTGTTGAAGAAAGTTTTTGGTTAGCGCTTAGGCTGGTAGTGGCTCGGCACCGCGCGTGCCTTTGTTTTGCAGCATGAGGTAAAGCAATGCCACCAGGCTTGCGAACACCAAGCTCATTAACACCGGGTATTGCAGCGGCTTGATCCAGATTTCCGGATAAAATCGTGCGCGGCTGCCAGCTTCAATCCAAATCCAACTGACGTTGCCCGTACCGATGGCGTAGCGCAGGGCAGGGGCCATATGTTTCTGAAACGACAGGCGATACATCAAATAGATGCTCCACCCGAAAATAAGCAGAAACGGGATTTGCGCTGTCATCGCATAGGGGTTGCCGATCAGCCGGGGATCAACGGCTAAAATAGTGATGATGTAGCAGGCCCAGGTTGTGAAAATGCTTTCCAGCGCTGTCACAGCAGCAAAATTACGTTCTTTCCCTGTGACGGCGCGGCCTGCTTTCATGCCTAACTTGTTTCTGATCCACATCATCATATTGCAGCGGGTTTCTTTGTTGATGGTCAAAAACGCCATCGACATCAAAAACGGGATTAAGCTGGCCTCGATGACTTGAAGCTCAGGATTCAATACCGGTCCGCCTTCATACATG
>JANLSL010000062.1:0-1642 GCA_031362385.1 Alphaproteobacteria bacterium
GCGTGCGGCGGCGAGGGGGTCGGGTCCGCTGGTGGCCTGCCCATCACTGAGCAAGATAATCGCTGACGAGCCCTCAGAGCCCGGTGCCATCTTTGGTTTTGGGGCAGGTGCGTCTTTGTTTGGTTGCGCAGCTTTAGGTTCATCAGCAGCAGGTGTGGGTTCAATCTCAAAAACTTCTTTCGGGAACAATGCTTGGAGTGACACCAGGATAGCGCCGCCAACTGCCGTGCCTTTTTGTGGTTTCAATCGATCAATGGCTTTCAGTAAGTCTTCGCGGCTGTGCGTGGGGCGTTGAATCAGCAACGCAGTTTCGGCAAAAGCAACAATGCCGATTTGCGTGGTCATGGGTTGGCGTTCAATGAACGCGCGCGCGGCGTTTTGTGCGGCACTCAGCCGCGTCGGTGCCAAGTCTTCGGCCAACATGCTGTTGGAGACATCAATGGCAAGAATGACGCTGTCACGTAATGATGGCACTGCAATCACTGCGACTGGCCTGGCCATGGCGGCGACCAGCGCCACAATGGCAAACAAAAATAGCGCGGGCGGTAGTGTTTGCTTCAGCCGTGATCGTGGCTGTTGCGCGCCCACATTCCATGTGGCGTAGGCCGATGCTGCACTGGCCCGGCGTTTCAATACCACGCGGTAAGCAATCACCAACAGGGGCACCGCCACCATCAGCCATAACACAGATGGCCATTCGAAGATCATGCGCTTGCCTTCAGGTGGCCGGGCAAACCAACCGTGGCGCGGCCTCGTTGTTTACGCAAGGCAGCGAAGCGAATGAGAGTTGCCAGCAAATCATCCTCGGTCGAGAACTCCAGCGCATCGACGCCAGCTTGGCCAAGGCTGCTGCGAATATCGCTTTCGCGCTGCGCGGCGATGGCTGCGTAACGCTGACGAAATGCACGGTCGCGGGTATCGACAAAAACCTGCTCGCCGGTTTCGGTATCTTGCATCATGGTCATGCCAATCTCGGGCAGAACATGTTCTGCGGGGTCCGAGAGCCTTATGGCCACAACCTCATTGCGTTGGCTCAGCTGTGCCAGCGGTTTACCCCATCCAGGCTGGGTGATGAAATCCGAAATCAAAAATACCAACGAACGACGCTGGGTGACTTGTTGTGCAACGCGCAACAAATCTTCCAATGATGTCGCGGTTGAGTGGTTCAATGCAGGCCTGGTCATCAGCAAGTGCAACAGGTGCAGCACATGGTTACGCCCAGCACGTGGCGGGATGACGGCTTCAACACCGTTGCCGTAAAATATCGCACCGACCGGGTTGCCGTGGCGGGTTAGAACGCGGGCGAGGATGGCCACAAACTGAATCAAATTGGCGCGCTTGGTGCTTGACGAGCCAAAGTCCATCGAGGGGCTCAAGTCGAGCAGAAACCACGTTACAACCTCGCGGTCTTCAATGAACTGACGCACATGAATGGTCTGAAGTCGTGCGGTTACGTTCCAGTCAATGTGCCTGACGTCATCATGGATTTGGTATTCACGCAAATCAGCCAAGTCCAAGCCTGTGCCACGAAACAAGGTACGGTAGCTGCCATGCAATAGCCCATCGAGCCGGCGTAAGACCGACCACTCAAGCTGGCGCAGCAGCGCTTCAGGCGTTGGCGGCAACGCGGACATGATTTTCC
>JANLSL010000105.1:0-10090 GCA_031362385.1 Alphaproteobacteria bacterium
ATAATGCTGTCCTTATGGACGTTGAATCGAAGTGAGCAATCTAAAAGCTATTTCTTAAGCGGGCCGCACTGCGCCTCGTGACGCAGCACATGATCAGCCAGGACAACTGCCATCATTGCCTCGGCAACGGGCACGCCCCTAATGCCAACGCACGGGTCGTGACGGCCCTTGGTAACGATCTCGGTATTCTGGCCATGAATATCAATTGTACGCTTTGGACTAAGGATAGAACTTGTCGGCTTTATGGCAACGCGCGCGACAATGGGTTGACCTGTCGAAATACCGCCCAAAATACCGCCGGCATGATTTGACAGAAATTCCACACTGCCATTGGGGCCGGCGCGCATTTCATCAGAGTTTTCCTCGCCCGAAAGTGCGGCGGCTGCAAACCCAGCGCCGATTTCCACACCTTTGGCGGCATTAATCCCCATCAAGCCCGAGGCTATATCGGCATCAAGCTTGCCATAGATCGGCGCACCAACGCCCACCGGAATACCCTCGGCCACCACTTCAATGACGGCACCGGTTGATGATCCGTTTTTGCGCACACCATCCAGGTAACTTTCCCATGCCACAGCCGCAGTGGCATCGGGACAGAAAAACGGATTCTTGGCGACTTCTGCCCAATCCCAATTGCTACGATCAATTTTGTGAGGCCCGAGTTGAGTCAAGGCGCCGCGAATTTTAACACCGCCGCCCAGTCGCGCGTTCAAGATCAATCGTGCAATGGCACCAGCAGCCACACGCATGGCTGTTTCACGCGCGGATTGTCGCCCACCGCCGCGATAGTCGCGGATGCCGTACTTTTCCCAGTAGGTATAATCGGCATGGCCGGGGCGAAATTTTTCAGCAATGTCGCCGTAGTCTTTTGAGCGCGCATCGACGTTCTCGATCAGCAAACCAATCGGGGTACCAGTGGTTTTGCCTTCAAACACGCCCGACAAAATGCGAACCGTATCGGGTTCCTTGCGCTGGGTGGTAAAGCGCGACGTGCCAGGTTTGCGTTTGTCGAGCCAGATTTGAATGTCAGCTTCGCTCAAGCCAAGTAGCGGCGGTGTCCCATCGACAACGCAGCCAATCGCGGGCCCGTGGCTTTCCCCGAACGTGGTGAATCGGAACAGGGTTCCGAAGGTGTTGCTCGACATGCGGCGCCGCGTTTTCTTGCTTGGGCTTAACTGGTTGACTTGACGTTCTGTAGCAATAGTTCGGCAATTTGTGGCGCAGAGCCAGGATCCATCATGCTGATGACATTGTAGCCATTGTCAACGTGGTGAATCTCACCGGTCACTGCAGACGACAAATCACTCAGCATATAAAGGCCAGCCTTACCAACATCTTCAATGGTGATGTTGCGATGCAATGGGGCGTTCAATTCATTCCAGCGAATGATGACGCGAATGTCGCCAACGCCCGATGCCGCCAGTGTTTTGATCGGCCCAGCAGAGATGGCGTTGACGCGGATATTTTTGCGGCCCAAATCAGCGGCCAAGTAACGCACGCTGGCTTCAAGGGCTGCTTTTGCGACACCCATCACGTTGTAGTGCGGAATCACGCGCTCGGCGCCAAGATAAGACAGTGTCAACAAGCTGCCCCCGTTTGGCATCAAGGCAGATGCATGGCGGCAAATATCAGTGAACGAAAAAACTGAGATGTCCATGGTGCGCAAAAAATTATCGCGCGTGGTATCGACGTAATGACCCTTTAATTGCTCTTTGTCTGAAAACGCAATCGCGTGAACAACAAAGTCAAGGTGGCCCCAGCTCGACTTTATCGATTCAAACAATGCGGTGACTGATGCTGGGTCAGTCACATCGCAGGGTAATACCAATTCTGAATTCAGGCTTTTTGCCAACGGGCGGACGCGCTTTTCCAGCGCCTCACCCTGAAATGTGAAGGCAACCGCAGCCCCGTGCGCCGCAGCTTGCTGGGCGATGCCCCACGCAATCGAGCGGTCATTGGCCACGCCCATAATCAGGCCCTTTTTTCCGGCCATTAACGCTGGGGGGGTGGTCATTCTTTGGCTTAAACCCACTGAAAATAAACAGAATCTTTAAAGCCGCGCGGCTTTGCGGCATGCTAAGTCTTAAGATGTGAGATTTCGCACGAAACCAACCTTTGGGCAAGGCAGGCGACCATGCCAGATGGCCAAGATCAGTACCAAAATCAAGTTCCAAGGGCACCCGTGGCCATGATCGGTGCCGTGGGAACCGTGCGCTTTATGGTTGCAGGGATGAGGGCGGCCAATATCAACCGGGTGGCGGCCTCGCTGAGCTTTACGTCATCGTTGGCAGTGATTCCGGCGTTGGCCGTTGTTTTGGCGATTCTGACCGCATTTCCCGCATTCGAAGCGATGCGCGCTTCTGCACAGGATTTCATTTTGGGCAATGTCGTGCCCGATACCGGCATGAAAATGCGCGAACAAATTGAGTCGTTCATCAACGCGGCCGGAAAGCTGACCGCGTTTGGCGCGGTGGGCTTGGCGGTGACCTCGATTTTGCTGTTGCTGACCATTGAAACCTCGTTCAACGAAATCTTTAAGGTGACGCGCCATCGTCCGTTCCTGACACGGCTGTTGGTGTTGTGGGCCGTGATTACCGTCGGGCCATTTTTGTTCGGCCTGAGTTTCACCTTGTTTGGCTATTTTTCCGCCGCAAAAGCATTGCTGGGAAACGATGTGGCCAAATTACTCAATGTTGGTTTGGGCGAAATTGCACCCACGATTGTTGCGTGGCTCGGCATTTCTTTTTTGTATTTGGTTGTGCCGAACCGGCGTGTCTTGCCGAATGATGCCATGATCGGTGCCGGGGTTGCGGCCGTGATGTTTGGCCTCTTGCGCTATAGTTTTGCCGCTTACGTTTCGTCGATGACATCATACCAAGCCGTCTACGGCGCAGTTGCCGCTGTGCCGGTGTTCTTGATCTGGATTTATTTGAACTGGATTGTGGTGATGGCCGGGGCTGTGATCACGGCGTCGCTGCCCGATTGGCGCTATGCCAAAGCCGGGCGTTCTGACGAAGCGCTTGATCGCCTGACGCTGGCGATGGACGTGATTGCCAAGCTTGCGTCTGCACAGCATGCCGGTGCGGCGTACCCAGCACGCAAGCTTGCCAAAGCATTAGCTGTGCCTGATGTCGCACTCAGCCGTGTGCTTGAAACGTTGCGCGCCGGCCGATTTGTCGCGGTCACCGACGAAGGTGGGTGGATTTTATCGCGCGATCTTGACCGGATCGCGCTGGCCGACATTGTGCATCAGTTTGGACTTGGTCTCGACTTCGCCGGTATTGTGCGCGGCAGTGCCGACGGGGCGGTGGAAGCGTCCAAGCGCTTGCATCATCACCTCAGTCGGGCGGCCGAGTCAGAGCGCGCTTTGCTGAGTGTGACCATGGCCAAAATTGTGACCGTGCCCGAGGACGTGGCCGACACAACTCAGGCGCAATAAAGAAGGGCAGCTTTCGCCGCCCTTCAAAATAATCAGGTTAAAAGCTTAGCCCTCGACGATGCGCCATGAACCGTCGGGCTGTTGGCAGGCAACGCCATGGGCATTCTCACGCTTGCCACCGACGGTTACTTCGGTTTGGAATTCGCGGCAGTAACTGCCCGCCGTTGAGCGACCATCACGCACGGTGGTGACGGTGCCCGAATTTCCGCTGTTCGGGTTGTTCCAGACGATGGCTTCGCCCACCGGTGCCGCATAAGCGCGTTGGGTGGCGTCGCGCAATTTTTGGCGATCAACCTCGTTCATGGTCCGGCCGATTGAATTGCCGACGGTGGCGCCTAACATTGTGCCGGCTGCAATCGCCACGGCCTTACCGCTGCCTTTACCAATCGTTGACCCGGCCCATGCACCAGCCGCACCGCCCAACAGCGTGCCCATGGCTTCTTTGTCGATGCGGCCATCAGCGGCACATCCCGACAACAACAAGCCCGAGGTCAGGGCCGAGATCATCAGTATTCGTGGTGCAAAACGTGTGGTCATGTTCACTCCCTCGCGTTCGTGTAAAAATACGTTTTAGAGGGGCGGATTCAAGCTGGAGAAGGTGGCAAAATCAGGGCGATTTCAACCCCCTGTTGCCATATCTGCGCCACATCAAAGGCTCTATTTTTAGCTGCGTTCGCCTTAAAAAGCAGTCCATCCCATTGTCGGGGACGGCTTAGCGCATTAGTACTTAACATATGGACACCAACCCCATTATTCCGGCCCTGGCTGACCCATTTTTGCTGTTCCACCAATGGTTTGAGGTGGCTGCGGTCCAGGAGCCCCATTTACCCGAAGCCATCAGCCTGGCCACGGCCACCAAGGCAGGCAAACCCTCCGTTCGCATGGTTTTGTTGAAAGACTATGGGCCTGAAGGGTTGGTATTTTACACTAACGGTTCCAGCCGTAAGGGCCAGGAAATCAATGAGAATCCGTTTGGCGCCCTCTGCCTGTTTTGGAAGACACTGGGCCGTCAGATCCGCGCCGAAGGCCCATTGTCGCCCGTCAGCCTTGACCAGGCGGATGCCTATTTTGCAGGCCGTCCGCGCGCGAGCCAGCTTGGCGCATGGGCGTCTGACCAGTCGCGGGTTTTACCCGCGCGCGCCGACTTGGTTAAACGTCTTGGCGAGGCGCAAACACGCTTTGAGGGCCGCACTGTGGTGCGCCCTGCGTATTGGATCGGCTTTCGCATGATGCCCGAGGTGATTGAGTTTTGGCATGACGTGCCCAATCGCTTGCATGATCGGCTTGTCTACCGGCGCGCTGGAAACGCGTGGACGACCGAAAGATTATTTCCATGACTGAGCTAGGTCAGCACACCCACCCAGCGATTGATCCCAGCAGTGGTCGCTTGATGCGCTTGGCAACAATCGTGGCCATGGCTGCTGCGGTCGTGATGATCGCCATCAAGGGTTCGGCTTATGTGACAACCAATTCAGTCGCGTTGCTGTCAAGCTTGGCTGACTCAGCGCTTGATCTGATGGCGTCAGCTTTGAATTTTTTTGCTGTGCGCCATGCGCTCACGCCTGCCGATACCGAACATCGCTTTGGGCATGGTAAGGCTGAACCCTTGTCGGCGTTGGGGCAATCAGCTTTTGTGGCAGGCTCTGCTGTTCTGATTGCCGCTGAAGCTGCATCGCGGTTTCGAGCGCCTGTTCCCATTCAAGAGGGGAGCGTTGGGCTGGCGGTGATGATTGTTGCGACAGTGATAACGCTGCTGTTGGTGACCTTCCAAAAATATGTGGTGCGCAAAACTGGTTCGCAAGCCATTGGTGCCGATTCATTGCACTATACCGGTGACCTGCTGATGAACCTCAGCGTGATGGCAGCGATCTATGCGTCGTCTGCGCTGAGTATGCCTTTGGCCGATCCGATTTTCGGCGCGGGCATTGCAGTCTTTCTGCTCGTCAACGCGGTGCGCATTGCGTACGGCGCCATTGGCAGCTTGATGGACCAAGAAATGCCCAAGGCCGAACGCAATAAGATTATCGCCATCGTTAAAAAGAACCCCGCCATCAAAAATATTCACGAATTACGGACCCGGACATCAGGCGTGCAATCATTTATCCAAATGCATGTTGTGCTTGATAAATCGCTGACCCTGCTTGAGGCCCACCGTATTTCAGACGATGTGGAAGAAGCTCTGTTGGCGGCATATCCGGGCGCGGATGTGATTATTCACCAAGACCCTGAGGGTGTGGTGGAAATGCATCGCCCGGTTGGGGCGGGCATGCATTAAGGTGCTCGCATGCACCCAGTGAAACTTGGTAAGTTGGTGGCTTAATCGGCGGATGGGGAGCAAGGCCGGTGTCGAGCATAATGAACGTTCTTGCAGTTGTGAGTGATGCTGCCAGCGGCCAGGCAGTGCTTGAAACAGCATTGCGTGTCGGCCGTCATCTCGATTGCCATATTGATGCACTTCATGTGCGCTCTGATCCGGCCGCCGCATTGCCCTTGGTGGGCGAAGCCATGTCTGGGGCCATGGTTGACGAGATGATGGGCGTGGCCGAGAAAGATGCTGGCCAGCGCGCCGGAAAGGCCCGAGCGGTTTATGATGCGCTCCTGGCTCGTGAAGGAATGAAAGACGCCCCCGGTGCGCCGCACACACATCACGGTTTTGCGATGACGTGGCTGGAGGCTTTAGGTGTCGAAGAACAAGTGGTGGCGTTGCGCGGGTGCCGGGCTGACATCAGCATTATCGCGCGCCCAACGGATGCAAACGAGACTTCGGCCCTGATGACGTTGAATGCAGCACTGATGCAAAGCGGGCGGCCTGTGATTGCGGCACCTCCTCTGCCCAAAGATGGCCCCGCACTGTCAGCACCGTTTAAGAAAATCGCCGTGTTTTGGAATGGCTCGACCGAAGCCACCCGTGCGGTCGCTGCCGCGATGCCGTTTTTGAAAAAAGCCGATGAAGTAACCGTGCTGCGCGTGGAAGAAGAGGAATGGTACGCTGAGACGGGCGATCTTGAAGCGCATCTTGCTTTTCACGGTGTTCATACCGTTGTTTCTAAAGTTTTGCCGCGTGAAGGCCGCACCGGGCGTTCGTTGTTATATGCTGCAGGTGATACAGGCGCACACATGATGGTCATGGGGGCGTATACGCGCTCGAAATTGCGCCAGCTTATTCTGGGCAGTGTCACGGGTTACGTGATGCAACAGGCGATCTTGCCGGTATTGCTGAGCCATTAAAACACTAACTCGCCCTGCCGCTGCGGTGTCGGCGCGCATTCTTCAAATTTCAACGGGCCCGAATAGGGCCTAAGTGCCTGTTTGGCGTGCGCATAACTCAGTGCCGCGTCGAGCCAGATACCTTGCTGTGCGCGGTCGAGAATCACCGGCATGCGGTCATGGATATGCGCAATCGACGGCGCTGGCGCACAGGTCACAATCGTGAAGCGGCCATCACCAATCAACCCTGCAAAAAAGATCGTCTGATCAATATGAATCCGGGTTTTAATTTTATCGCGCCCTGAGGTGCGCCACTCGAAATATGCCGATGCTGGTACAATACAGCGTTGGCTCAGCAGGGGGCGGAATGTCGGCTTGCTCTCGAGTGTTTCGCTACGCGCATTAATGACGGGTTGGGATTGCCACGCGACACTAAGACCCCAAGGCATCATGACCAGCACTCTGCCGGGCAAGGTGACTGGCGCTATATCAGTGGGGCGGATCTCACCGGCGGTGAACGTTCGCAATTGTTCGCTGGTGGGTGGAACGCGCATTGCTTCACCCGCGACGATGCTCTCAAGGTCTGTCAGTATCTCGTATCGTGAACACATGATCGGTGAATCAGCACACCATCTAGCTGGACTGATTTCGCCCTGGTGTGCGGTTTTTGCGAACCTTCAAGCTGAGCGCAATATTTTTCAGCAGCACATCATCGCTGGGGCTGAAGGTCAGCGCCTTGTAGTACTCTGCGAGTGCGCGGTCAAATTCGCTGCGGTAGAAATAAATATTTCCACGATTGTTATAGAAACTCCACTGACGCGGTTTCAGTTCAATGGCCTTATTACAGGCCTCCATCGCATCGTCGAATTTGCCCATACCGGTCAGACCAATACATAAGTTGTTATAAGCGGCCGGCAAGTTGCTGGGCATGAGTTCACCCGAGCGCAAGGCCTCACGCGCCAGCGATGTACCCAGGCTCCAGTTTTTACGATCAAGCGCGTAGGCAGACTCGTTGACGAGGCCATTGCCGCGCGTAAACATCTGCGCTGAGGCGCTGAGCGCTGCCATTGCCGCGATGGCGGCTAAAGATGAAAGTAACATCTTACGAAGGGCCATGAAATTCCTCCCCATATCAGGGTCAATTCAGGTGAAAATGAGGATAGCACTACTCTTGAGCCAGCACACTAGGGTTCCAGCCTTTGATGCAGCTTTGTTAGTCGGGCCTGCGGATCGCACCCTCGGTCATCATGACCGCGGTGCCGCCACAGCGCACAGCGGAAATGCGCCCACCGTGCACATCAGCCTCAATAAAAATATGGCTCGGACGGCCAATCTCGAGGCCTTGATTGATTGTCCACCGGCCTGTGCCGTTTTGTAACTGATCGTCGCGCACCAGCCATTCAGCCAGCGCGCAGGCCGCTGAGCCCGTGGCGGGGTCCTCGGCCACGCCTTCGCCAGGCGCGAACATACGGGCATGCACGTTGACCCGGTCAGGCCGCGCGAACACATAAACTTTGTGCGCTTGTGTTGTGGCCAGGTGCCTCGCCCACTGTTCTGAATTAAGCCGTGCGTGCGCCACGGCGGCAGATGAGGTCAGAGGAATGCATGTATAGGGTGTGCCGCACGTGAGGGTCATGGGCGGCACTCCTTCATGGCAGAGATCCTGCGCTGAAAGGTTTACAATCGCAGCTAAGTCGTTTGCGCTTGGGGGTGCGGCCAGTACCTCAGGAACAATCGCAGTCGTGAATGAGACATAATCCGGGCGGTCACCCCTATACCGTACGAGCAGCGGCACCAAACCTACGCCTTCTTCAAATATTATTTTTGCTTCGTCATTTTTGTGCTTGAGCAACCCCAAGCTGGCCATGACCCAGGCTGTGCCCACGGTGGGGTGGCCCGCGAAGGGCAGCTCAGTGTTGGGTGTAAAAATGCGTACCTGTGCGGCGTGGGCCGGGTTCTGCGGTGGCAGAATGAAGGTGGTTTCCGAGAGATTAAACTCTCGTGCCATGGCCTGCATCTGCGCCGCTGATAAATCCCTGCCATCAATCACAACAGCCAGTGGATTGCCGCCATAGGCAGTTGTTGTGAACACGTCTGCCGTGGCATAGCGTAATGTATTGCTCATCAATCGTCCTGCGAATTTAACGGGGGTAATTTTTTCAAATTACCTTGGGACGGAAAGATTGAAAGCGTTACATTGTCATAGCACGGTGCCTCATAGCACGATGGCTTATCGCTCGGTTTGCCCTAGAACTCAGGCTTTCCCTCGCGGTTTGACTCCATATAGCACTGCACCATGATCCACCCGAGATTAATCCCGGTGCGTTTTACAGTGGGCTCGGTGAACGAATAAGCTGATTGGCCAACACTACCATCAGCTTTTTTCTCAAACACATAGGTGACCAGAACATCGCGCGTATAGGCACCGGTTTCGTTATTCACCTGCCAATCAACGTTGCGCAGCAGAATGTTGATTTCACGTGGTTCTTTCTCCGCGCTCATAAACTTCACAGCACCGCCCTGATCAGTCATGGGGAAGGGGCCGTGGCGCTTGAACGGAATATCGCGCCCGCCCGATACACCAGGCATATCGGCATGACACATGAAATCGCGCGCGCGGTTGAGTTTGTGAAACACACCCTCAGGGCTGCCTGCAATCTGCTTGCCTGCTGTATCGAACGTCAGATCGCGAATCCAAAGTGCGTTGTTTGTGATCTGGACCTGATAGTCGCTGACACGCTGACGCTTTTCGCCCGGCATATTCCATTTGCAGTCTTTGGCATTCATTGCGCCGTGGAATTGGCCTGCTTCGCGCCGCCACAACACATCGCAGCCGGGTGTAAACGGTGTGGTATCGGGTTTGAGGTCTTTCAACACGGCGGGATTAAGTTGCGCATTCCAGTACTTTTTCTTGTCGGCACCACTATCAAGATAATACATGCGCATGCGCACGGCCTTGGCGGGGTTATCAGCGCTGAGCGCATACAGGCGCACGCGCGCAGGCTCATCAAGCTTGTTCTCAAGGCTATCTTGCACGAAAAAAACAAATGGCCCAAAGGCGGGCGCGTCAACGCGCACAATTTTGGAATTCATCCGGTTGTGGCGGGCCTCCTTGGGGATATTGGTGCGGCCGTCGAAATAAACCTGCTCTTCGTTGTCGTAAACGCCGGGCAGCATTTCGGCCAAAACCATAATGTCACGTTCGGTGGTGGTCGAATCCTGGCCTTGGGCGTAGGCCTGCCCTGCGAGCATCGCCAAACCACCCACAATCATTGTGCGGAAAAATAGATTCATTTTTTACCTCCATCCCCAACAACGAATTTTGGTTCGAATAGTCAGGAGGAGTCCAGCATATTTGTCGATGTCGCACCGCACGCTTGCATACATTGAGGTTCAAGGTATAATGCCTTGAACCACGAGGTAACAATATATGCCACGCACCAC
>JANLSL010000150.1:0-9030 GCA_031362385.1 Alphaproteobacteria bacterium
CCATTCTCCTTCACGAGGATGTCATTAACAACAATTCCTTTCCCCTGCCATATCAGGGGATTGGCAAACTATAGTAGGGCCCATGGCAAACATCAAAGAAGCGAACAAGGAAATCCTTAAGGAACTGGAAGCCACCGGCGAGCGCCTTGAAAAAGTCCGCGCCGAAATCGGCAAGGTGATCTTCGGCCAGAACGAAGTTGTCGAACTGGCGCTCACCGCCATTCTGGCGGGCGGCCATGCGCTACTGGTTGGCGCCCCCGGTCTTGCCAAGACGAAGCTCGCAACCAATCTTGGCCGGGTGCTAGGCCTTGACGAAAAGCGGGTGCAATTCACGCCCGATTTGATGCCAGCCGATATCCTGGGCTCCGAGGTTCTAGACGAAACCGAAAAGGGCCGCAGGCAATTTCGCTTCGTACCGGGACCGGTGTTTTGCCAGCTGCTGATGGCTGATGAAATCAACCGTGCCAGCCCGCGCACACAGTCGGCTTTATTACAAGCCATGCAAGAGCACCGCGTCTCCGTAGCTGGGCAGTATCATGTGCTGCCCCAACCGTTCCATGTGTTGGCGACACAAAACCCCATCGAGCAAGAAGGCACCTATCCCCTGCCCGAGGCCCAACTTGATCGCTTTTTGATGCAAGTCGACATTGGTTACCCCGATGAACGCGCCGAGCGCGATATTGTGCTGCGGACAACTGGCGCTGAGACCATCGAGACCCGTCAGATGATGACCGCCACCGATTTGATCGCCGCCCAAAAACTCGTGCGCCAAATTCCTGTCGGTGAAAGCGTTGTGAATGCAATTTTGCGGCTGGTGCGTGCAGGCCGCCCCGAGACCAGCCCGATCCCCGAAGTTAAACGCGACGTGCTGTGGGGGCCAGGCCCGCGCGCCAGCCAAGCCCTGATGCTGGCCAGCCGGGCGCGCGCATTATTGCAAGGTCGCCTGTCACCTTCCGTCGATGACGTGCTGACCTTGGCAAAACCGGTGTTGCAGCATCGCATGGCGCTGACGTTCTCAGCGCGGGCTGATGGCAAATCAGTTCATGACGTGATCGCCAAACTTTGCGCCTACGCCAACGATATTTGAACAAGCGACTTCAAACGTCATGAGCAACGCCACGGCCAACCGGCGACGCGACCTTGAACACCGGGCTGAGCAGGCAGCCTCTCGCCTGCCCGGGTTGTTGGTGGCTGCCCAGCGCATTGCGGCTAACGTGGTGTTGGGATCACATGGTCGGCGCAGGCCAGGCTTGGGTGAAAGCTTTTGGCAATTCCGGCCCTATGGCAGCGACGATACACCGCACACGATTGATTGGCGGCAATCGGCAAAATCAGATTCTGTCTTTGTGCGCGAGCGCGAATGGGTCTCGGCCCAGACAGTGGCATTATGGTGCGACCTTTCACCATCGATGCATTTTCGCTCAACAAAAGAATGTCCCACCAAAGCTGACCGGGCTGCGACACTGCTGTTGGCGCTGGGCGTAGTGTTGATCGAGGGTGGCGAGAAAATCGTGCGACTGACGTCGGACGGAGCGCCGGCACACGGCCCCACCAGCGGTCGCCTTGCGGTGTCGCACATGGCCGAGCGCTTGGCAGATGACCTTGAACGAGACGAGCCGCCTGGCTTTCCAACGTTCTCCTCGGCGCTGGCCCGCCACGCAACGGCGGTTCTGGTCAGCGATTTTATGGTGCCCATTGAACACCTCAGTGCTTCATTGGACACCTTCGCCGCGCGCAATCAATCACTGCATCTTGTTCAAGTCATCGATCCGGCGGAAGAAACCTTACCGTTTTCAGGCCGTGTGCGATTCGAAGGCCTTGAGAACGAGGGTGACTTTGTCATCGACCGCACCGAAGAAGCGCGCAGCGCGTATCAAGCCAAAGTCGCCGCCCACCGCGAAGCACTGCGAGGTTTGGCTGCAGCCCACGGCTGGTCATTTG
Organism: Alphaproteobacteria bacterium; assembly: GCA_031362385.1. Classification (GTDB taxonomy): domain Bacteria; phylum Pseudomonadota; class Alphaproteobacteria; order Rhodospirillales; family Rhodospirillaceae. The sequence goes on from JANLSL010000150.1 coordinate 1,942, forward strand.
CTGTTCATCGCACCGACATGGCGCCCCATCTGACGTTGGTGGCCCTGCACCGCGCGATAGGCGAGCGCCAACGATGAGCGCAAGCGCATGATCGATCTTGGTTTTATGTCGTTCGCCTCACCCTGGGCGTTGAGTGCCGCGATTGCATTGCCGGCCATTTGGTTGCTGCTGCGCATGACCCCACCGGCAATCACGCGTGTTGTTTTTCCCGCCGTCATTCTGATGATGGGGCTCAAGCCCACCGAGCGCACACCGGCGCGCACCCCGTGGTGGCTGGTTGTCTTTCGCATACTGATTGCAGCACTGGTGATCGCGGGCCTCGCCGAGCCAGTTTTAAACGCACAGCGTTTGAACAATAGTGGCCCAGTGGTCGTTGTGATTGATGATACCTGGGCAGCAGCCCAGCGCTGGCCCGAGCGCATCAACGCAGCGCGCGATATTATTGAAGGAGCCGACCTGCGCCGACGCCCGGTGCTGCTGCTGACCACTGCGGCGCAAGCCCCTGGTGCAGGCACCCTGCCCTTGTCGCTGGTGGACGCGCGCGAAGCACTGGGCCGCTTAAGCCAACTTGAACCGCGCCCCTGGGGGAGCAATCTTTTGCCGGTGTTGGACGGCCTTCAAAAGATAGTGCTCGAGCGCGGTGAAGTTTTCTGGCTCAGCGATGGCATTGAAAATATCGCCACCGCCGAACTGACATCGCTTTTGCAGCGCCTCGGCCCCCTGACCGTCATCACACCTGCGCGCGAGCATCATCCGGTGGCACTCGCCCAACCCCAGCGCATGGCCAGCGAAGGCGGCGCCAGCAAAGTTGAACTTCAAGCCCGCCGGTTTGCTGATGCGGCAACGCAACCAGCCCAAAGCATTTCGGTGCAAGCCATTGATACGACAGGGGCGGTGGTCGCTGAGGCTAAAGTGTCATTTAATGACAGCGCAGATATTTCAAAAACCACTTTGGTTTTGCCCACCGAATTGGCCAATCGCATTACACGATTTGAAGTTGCCGGTGCGGCCAGTGCAGCGTCGACCGCTTTATCAGATGATCGCTGGCAGCAACGCCCGGTTGGTATCTTCAGCGCCACGGCTGAAGGAACCACCGCACCCCTGCTCGAGGACGGTTTTTATCTAAGCCAAGCGTTGGAGCAATCAGCCGAGGTGCGGGTGGGCAATGTGCGCGACTTGCTGGCGCGCCCGCTTTCAATGTTGGTGGTCTCCGGTGGCCAGCGCCTCACCGAGGACGAAGAAAGCAGCGTGAGCACATGGGTGCAAAATGGCGGACTGCTGTTGCGCTTTGCCGGCCCTCGACTTGACCCAGCCGCAGATAAACTGTTGCCGGTGAAGCTGCGTAGCGCGGGGCGGAATTTAGGGGGGGCGCTGTCGTGGGGCGAACCTGTGGGTCTTGGCACCTTCCCAGAGAAATCACCGTTCACGGCATTGGCGGTTCCCGAAGATGTCAAAATCAGTACGCAAATTTTAGCCGAACCAAGCCCTGACTTGCCCGACAAAACTTGGGCGCGACTGAGTGATGGAACACCTTTGATTACCGCCGAACGACGTGGGTCGGGGTGGATCGTTTTGTTTCACGTCACCGCCACGCCAGAATGGTCCAATCTGCCGCTGTCGGGTTTGTTTGTAAGCATGCTGCAAACCATGTTGAATTTGAGTCAGGGCGTGACCAGCGATGATCTTGAAGCACCACCGACGCTGCCCCCCATCACATTACTTGATGGGTTCGGGCGTTCGGTGCCACCGGGGCCCGCCAGCAGCTCGATTGCATCCGATCAGTTCGCCACAACGCTGGCGGGCGTGAGCGCACCCCCCGGGCTGTATGGAACACCGCGCGGCAAGTTCGCGCTTAATCTTGGCCCGGCAGTGTGGCAATCCCAGGTGATTGTTTCATGGCCGCCTGGTGTTGCACTGGCTTCACTCGATACATTGAAAGGCGAACGCGATTTAAAGCCGTGGATTCTCCTGACCGCACTTGTATTGCTGTTGGCCGACTTCGTTTTAAGCTTTGTGTTGCGCGGGCTGGTCCCGCACCGCACATGGTTCACGCCACGCGGGGTTGCCGCTTCGGTTGTGATGGTGGCTTGCGTGGTTGCTTTTGCGACCGCCGCCACTGCCGCAGACGACAAAAAACGCGAATTGGCCCTGGACCCTGCAACACTTGAATCGATTCTGAAAACACGCCTTGCTTATGTGATGACGGGGTCGACTGAATTGGACCGCGTTTCGGAAAGTGGGCTGAGCGCGCTCACACGCATCATTGCCGCCAGAACGTCGGCTGAAATGGGCAAGCCCACCGCGCTTGACTTTTCGGCCAGCACTATGACACCCGCCATGTTAATGCCCTATCCGATTATCTATTGGCGCATCACACCTGCGCAAGCCGTACCGTCGAGTGCGGCGATTAGCGCGGTCAACGAATACTTTCGTCATGGCGGGATGATTTTGTTCGATGCCCCCGACAATGTCGGCGCACTTGGTGCGCAAGACGGCAGCGGTGCTGGTGGAAAGTTGCGCGAAATTTTGGCGCGCATTGATATGCCGCCCCTGATGCCGCTGGATGATCAACACGTTCTGACGCGCAGCTTTTATTTGTTGCCCGGCTTGCCCGGCCGCTATGCCAATGGCGCCGTGTATGTCGAGCGTGGCTCGACGGTAAACGATGGCGTCTCGCCAGTCATTATTGGCGGTCATGATTGGGCCGCAGCGTGGGCACGCGATGAAGCCGGGGCACCGCTGTATCCTGTGGTTCCGGGCGGTGAACAACAACGCGAAGCAGCCTACCGTGCCGGGGTGAACATGGTGATGTACGCCCTGACAGGTAATTATAAATCCGATCAGGTCCACTTGCCCGCCATCATGCAACGGCTCACGCAATGACCGGCATGAGCATTGCGTTATCAACTGTTGTTCCGCACTGGGTGTTGATAGTGGCCATGGCGGTCTCGGTTGTTTTGCTGGCCTACGGCCTGTGGCGCGGCGCACGAGGAACCGCGTTCCGAGCGCTTCCTATCTTGGCACTGATCCTAGCGGTTGCTGATCCGCGCCTTGTCAGCGAAGAACGCGCACCATTGAGCGACATCGCCGTCGTGGTGATGGATGAAAGCGCAAGTCAGAAGCTGGGCGAACGCGCCGCGCGCACCGAAAAAGCACTGAGCGAATTGAGTGCTCAGTTCGCAACCCAGCCCAATCTTGAAGTGCGCACCCTCAAGGTTGGCAAAGATGCTCGCAGCGACGGAACGCGACTGTTCGGGCCACTGGCCAGCGCCACCAGTGATATTCCGCCCAGTCGGCTTGCAGGCACGATCATCATCAGCGACGGACTGATTCACGATGTGCCACCTGCGGAATCATTTAACAGCACGCAAGCCCCGCTGCATCTTCTGCTGACTGGGGATGAAAACGAGCACGACCGGCGGGTGCGCATTGAGCGCGCACCTGATTTCGCCATCGTCGGGAACCAAGCCATGATCAGGGTGAGCGTTGAGGACGCGGGCACGACCACCCAAAGTATGCGGCTGCCCGTGACTATTCGTCATGACGGCAAAGAAATTCGCAAACTTGATTTCGCCAGTGGGCAAATCGCCGATATTCCGGTGACCATCGATGCCCCGGGTGCGAACATTTTTGAAGTTGAAGTTGCCGCTGGCCCGAATGAACTATCGCGCCTGAATAACCGGGCGCTGGTGTCGATCAATGGCATTCGTGATCGGCTGCGGGTGTTACTTATTTCGGGTGAACCGCACGTGGGCGAGCGCGCATGGCGCAATTTGCTTAAATCTGATCCCAATGTCGATTTGGTCCACTTCACAATTTTGCGACCCCTCACCAAAGACGACGGCACCCCGTTGAACGAGTTGGCGCTGATTGCATTCCCTATTCGTGAGTTATTTGAAGAGCAGCTTTACGGCTTCGACCTGATTATTTTTGATCGCTATAGCCGCAAAGGTTTGGTGCCGTATCAATTCATGGGCAATGTCGCCAAGTATGTGCGCGAAGGTGGTGCCATGATGTTGGCCGTGGGCCCTGAGTACGCCGACAGTTTCAGCCTTTATGACAGCCCGTTGCAGGGCATTCTTCCCGCGGCCCCCACGGGCCAAGTTTATGCCGAAGCTTACCGACCCACACTCTCTGATGTTGGCAAACGCCATCCGGTGACGTCAGACCTCAGCGGGGCCATCGGCCCAGGCGGCCAGCCCACCTGGGGCCACTGGTTGCGCAATGTTCAAGTTTCGACCACATCAGGCCAGCGTGTTCTTGATGGCTTTGGCGGCCAGCCCTTGTTGCTGTTGGACCGTGTCGGCAAAGGCCGTGTGGCGCTCCTGCTCAGCGATACGATGTGGTTGTGGGGCAAAGGTGTAGATGGCGGCGGACCGCAGACCGAATTTTTGCGCCGCATCGCGCATTGGCTGATGAAAGAGCCGCAGCTGGAAGAGGAATCGCTGGGGGGCGAAGTGCGCGGCGATCAATTGGTCGTCAGCCGCCGCAGCCTGAGCCCAACTGAACGCGACGTGACGGTGGAAAGCCCCGATGGCACCACGCAAACAATTACACCACACGAAACCGGTCAGGGCCGCGCCGTTGCCGCACTGCCCGTGGTTGAACCTGGCCTGTATCGACTGTCTGATGGCACATCGAGCGCAGTGGCCGCCGTAGGCGCAACCAATCCGCTTGAAAATTTTGACGTGATCACGACCCCTGAGCGCCTCAAACCATTGACCGAGGCTTCAGGCGGTGGCGTTTACTGGACTGGACGCGCCGGAACGCCTGCAGTGCGCCGCACCGCACCGGGGCGCACGACGCATGGCTCGACGTGGCTGGGCCTCAAATCCAACGAGCAATACGTTGTCACCGGTGTGCGCGAAACCTCGCTGTTGCCGCTGCTCCTCGTGCTGCTGCTCTCCGTCGGCGGAGCCATGGCAGCCTGGTGGCGCGAAGGGCGTTGATCTGGCAAGTTGCGGCGTATGGCCTTGCGTACCACCACAGACAAAATACCAGTAACGGTTCTGACCGGGTTTCTCGGCAGTGGAAAAACGACGATTTTGCGGCATTTGATTCGCCAACCGGCGCTGTCAAACGCAGCAGTCATCATCAATGAGTTTGGTGAAATAAGCCTGGACCACGCGCTGGTTGAAAAAACCGATGGCGATGTGATTGAAATTCAGGGTGGGTGTTTGTGCTGCACAGTGCGCGGCGACCTGATTGGCGCATTGCACAATCTTCTGCTCAAACACTCCAAGGGCGAAATCAAAACATTCGACCGTGTGGTGTTGGAAACCACAGGCTTGGCCGACCCGGCACCCATTTTACATACGCTGATGAGTGACCCGTTAGCGTTTAATAAATTCCGCCTCGATGGCATTGTGACCGCTATCGATGCGGTCAATGGTATGGCGAGCCTGGATGCGCACGAGGAGGCCGTGAAGCAAGCTGCTATGGCCGACCGTGTGCTCCTAACCAAGCTTGATTTGGCCGACGAAAGTGCCCGCCGTAAACTTGAGGCGCGACTGAGTGCCCTCAACCCAGGGGCCATCGTTATTCCCGTGACACAAGGGAGTGTTGAGCCTGCGGCCATCCTCGACCTCGGCCCCTTCAACCCAGATGCAAAATCCACTTCTGTGGGCACGTGGCTGCGCGCCGAGGCCTACGCGCATGATCATACGCATCATCACCATGTGCATGATGTGAACCGACACGATGCGCACATTCAGGCGTTTTGTTTTGAAGTGGCGCGCGCGATTCCCCAGGCCAAGTTACAATTTTTCTTGCAGCTTTTGGGCATGCTGCGTGGGCCAGACCTGTTGCGTGTGAAAGGCATTGTGCATGTGGCCGAGCGGCCCGATCAGCCCGCCGTGGTGCATGGTGTTCAGCACATCTTCCACCCCATTGGCTGGCTGGAAAAATGGCCCAGTGAAGATCGCACCTCACGGTTTGTGTTCATTGTGCGCGACATCGCACCCCAACACATTCACGATTTAATGGCCTCGTTGATGGATGCCCCACAAGCCGCATAACCAACAATTGCGTCCCTGATAGGTCGGGCATTAACATGGGTCAAAACTGGATGAGTTCATGACCGACGCAGCCGCACTTTTGCCAACAACCATCAAGCCAAGTGCCTGGGCGAAATGGCGCATCGTTCACAAGTATGCGGGCCTGATTGCCATGGCATGGCTGAGCGTGCTGGGCCTGACGGGATGGATTCTTGATCACCACGAATGGCGCTGGACGCACCAATGGACAGTGCCCAACACCATGACATCAACCGCGATCAATCGGCTGGTGCGTGGCACCGTCATGCGCGAGTTCATGGCTGACCCCTTTGATGCCAACCGCTACCTGGGCGCATCAGAACGTGGGCTTTGGTTGACGGCTGATGCGGGCAAAACCTGGACGGATGTAAAGTGGGAAGGTGCCGCGGGCACGCCGCAGACCTATGCTTTTGTGGCCGGGCCTGAGGGCGACTTGAACCATGTGTGGATCGCCACTGACACCGGCATTTGGATTGTGAAAGAGAACGGCACCAAAGCGGTTCCGTTTGCACTGATGGGCCATCATATCACCAGCCTGACTGCGGGTTCTAAACCCGGTGAGCTGGTTGGGGTTGAGCATGAGTCGCGTATTTTTCGCCTAGATACGGCGGGCTCGACCCCGATTGAATGGATTGATGTTGATGACGTGAAAGTGTCGGGCCTGCCGGACTCGCTTTCATTGCCAGCGTTCACCTTGGATTTGCATGTTGGCACGGGCTTTTTACCGCAGCCGTGGTCGCGCATTGTGAATGACTACAGCGGTATTTCGATTTTCATTTTGTCCATTTCGGGGCTTTTGTTCTGGTGGCTGCCACAGCGATGGAAAGGCCAAAGCGCTAAAGGGCAACTCAAGTCACGCAACACGACATTGCGCTGGGTGTACCGGGGGCACGGCCCCATCGTTGGCATTTTGGCCATCATTCCCATTCTCTACATCAGCATTACCGGTGCGATGGTCGACCATATTCAAGTGCTGCTGGATGAGGCAAAGCACATTCGGTTACCGCTTTCGGCGTTGCCGTCAATTTACGACTACAAAAGCCTCAACGGCGAA
>JANLSL010000169.1:0-11367 GCA_031362385.1 Alphaproteobacteria bacterium
CTATAACTTTATATGCCTTGAGCTAAATCCCAGCCTATTTCGCTACCTTATGGCGAGTGTGGCAGGGCTGCATCAGCCCACAAGTAATTTAAAATACAGCATCATTTGGCGATTGCGCATTTGGCGAATCAAAGGTGCTAACGCTATAATCACATACGTAAGGCGGCCCGGGAGAGGGAACCGCCCATTCTCATGCTGTTTCCAGTCTACTGCTGATTTCTTTACAGGGGCTCCATACATGTCACGTCCAAGTTTCTTGCGCACACTTACGGCAACACTTGCGGTCACGACCAGCATGGGTGTTTTGGCACCTCATGCATTTGCACAAATTGAAGAAATTGTGGTCACCACGCGTAAGCGCGAAGAAAACCTGCAAGACGTGCCGATTGTTGTGACGGCCTTCTCTGCCGCACAGATTGAGCGCAAGGGCATCAACGATTTAGCCGACATCGCCAAGTACACCTCTGGCCTGAACCTTGATGAAGGTTTCAACAAACAAGATACGCGCATTGTGTTGCGCGGCCTGTCGCCCACACGTGGCCGTCAAAACGTCGCCATTTTGCAAGACGAAGTCGACATCTCCTCGCTGGCGCAAAACACTGCCGGTGGCTCGTTCTTGATCAACCCACGCCTCCTCGACATTGAGCGCATCGAAGTCATCAAAGGCCCACACGCGGCGTTGTATGGCCGTTCAGCGTTTAACGGTGCGATCAACTACATTAGCAAAAAGCCTGGCGATAAGTTCGTCGGCAATGCCCAGGCTGATGTCGGGACCTACGGCAAAGCTGAAGCTCGCGCCAGCATCAGCGGCCCCATTCTCCAAGACAAACTGTCACTTGGCTTTAATGTCGCCGGTTGGAAAGCCAAAGGTTTCTATAACAGCCCCGTCACTGGCAAGGGGCTGGGCGGCGGCAAAGGTTATGGCATCGCTGGCTCATTTGTTGCCAAACCTAATGACATCATCACAGCGACCGGCCGCATCGAGTATTCAAACGACGACTTCGGCCCTGAAGCTGCTTCGATCAAGTTGCCATCACTAGTGCCATTGCCCGCTTCGACACTAGTATCGAACGCAACCGGACCTTGCGTGATTGGGGTCGGTTCGGGCTCGCCCATTTTGGCAACCCAAACAGCCGTTTGTAATAACCCGGCTAACGCGACCTACCCGCAAACCGTCGGCAGCTTGGGCAACGCCAAAAATTTCCCGGCACCCGCTCCCAGCCGCAACCCGCGCACCGGCGTAGATTACCCCGGATCGTCGCGCGATATCTTGCGCACGTCATTGCGCCTTGTCGCTGAATTTGAGCCTGTGACATTCACGTCAATCACTGGCTATGGCGATAACGGCCAATTCCAGTTCAACGACGCTTTGTCATATGGCGATTACGCCAGCCCGCTGATCAATGGCGCGCAAGAAACATACTTCGACGCCAAAGTTGCCCAATGGAGCCAAGAGTTACGCTTGCAGTCTAACGGCCAAGGTCCATTGACGTGGACGGTTGGGGCCATGACGTGGCATGAGCACTTAAATCAGGTCACCAAAGCCCTGCGTTGCGTGGGTCAAAGTGGTGGCTCAGTTGGTGGCGATTGCTACACAACTTTGGCTGCGACCGGCAATGTCGCGCGTGTTCGCGTGACGTCACCGGCTGGCGCACCTGTGACCTTCGTGGGCCAAGATGACGTCGCCGACCGCACAACGTTCCATTACTCTGGCTACGGCATGTTTGATTACGCCGTCACCGATGCCCTGAAGGCCACGGTTGAAGTGCGTTATACGGCCGAACTTGAAAAGACGAGCGGGTTTGCCGCTATATCGCCGACTTTCGTGGGTTGCCCGAACGTCACGGTGGCCGGGCGCAATACCTCAGCAACCGGTCAAGTCACCTGCGGCCAAGCAGGACCGCTGGTGACCGGGTCGTCATCGCCGTTCTCACCGACGACGACGTTCACGGCCTCGACGCCAGCTGCCTCGGCTTTTCCGGCGACGAGCGAAATCAACCCCGTCAATGGCGTCAAGGTAAATTCGTTCTTCTGGACGCCACGTTTTACTGTTGATTACAAAGTGACAGATGCCGCCTTGGTGTTTGGCTCGGTTGCCTTGGGCAAAAAGCCCGGTGGCTTTAGCCCGCTCGCTGCCCTGTCGTCACCGGCGGCGATTGTAAACAACACCTACGACGCAGAAGTCATGTGGGTCTATGAATTGGGTGCTAAAACAACCTGGATGGACGGCAAAGTTCAGTTGAACGGCGCTGCCTATTACCAAGACTACGGCAAGAAGCAGGTCTCGATCACATTCGTCGATCCAAACAGCATTCCGACGCCGAACCAATTGTCGACCCGCGTTGTCAATGCTGCAAAAGCCGAAGTGAAAGGCTTTGAGTTGGAAGCCAACATCGCCCCAACCGAAGCGTTCTCGGCCAACCTCAGCTACACGTTCAACAACGGAAAATACAAAAACTTCAAAGACATCAATGCTGGTGTTTCTGCGGTCTCTCGTGCGGTTGTCCATAATCCGAATGCGTGCACCGTCATCGCCGTCAACGGCCAAAACCGTTGCGAGATCAACTACTCGGGCAATCGTCTTGAAGGCGCACCGAAACACAGCTTGACCATGGGCGGCGAAGTACGCGGCAATATTTCGTCAGATTTGAGCTGGTTCTTTGATACCGATGTTCGCTTTCAATCCAGCCGCTTCACCAGCTTCGAGAACAGCTTAGTCATGGACTCGTACTGGCTGGCTGACATTCGTGCTGGCCTGAAGACCGATAGCATTACTTTAACTGCCTACGTTAACAACGTGTTCAATGATGACACCATGAAGGCCAGCGCCGTGTATATTCAGCCCTGGCAGGTCTCTTATCTGAATGCGACGGGACGTACTCCCATATCGATCCAGGCCCCGTCGGGTGCCCGCGCGATCCTGCCCGACAAGCGTCTGATCGGTGTCCGCGCGTCGGTTAACTTCTAATAGGAGCATTTCCCCGAGAAGTGGCCTTCCACTTGGCGTGAGAAATGCGACCAACAAAAAGCACGGCGGGGGCCAGAAACCCCCGCCGTTTTCTTTTGTGCCGCTGCCTTTGCATTCGGCCCGTCACGGCTTATGTTTAGTCATGGCCATTATCGACCGTTTCAACGACTTCATCGCCCACCTCGACCTCCCCATCACGCGCGGTGAGCCGCCACCAGTGGTGGCTGTCGTGCGTCTGAGGGGCGTTATTGGCGGGGCGGGGTTGGGGCGCCAGGGCCTGTCGGTCGCCAGCCTCGAGGGCCTGTTGCGCAAGGCTTTTTCACGCCGGGTGCGGGCCGTGGCCTTGGTGATTAACTCGCCCGGTGGTTCAGCCGTGCAATCGGCGCAAATTGCAAATTTGATTCGCCACTACGCCGACGACAAAAAAATTCCAGTGCTCTCGTTCACCGAAGATGTGGCGGCCTCGGGGGGCTATTGGTTGGCCCTGGCCGCCGATGAAGTTTACGCTGATGCGATGTCGATTGTCGGCTCGATTGGTGTGATTGCATCGAGCTTCGGCGCGCATGAACTACTGGCCAAAATTGGTATTGAGCGGCGCATCTATACGCAAGGTGATCGCAAAAGCATGCTCGACCCCTTCCGGCCCGAAGACCCCAACGACGTGGCACGGATTAACGAGCTGCAAGCTGACATTCACAAACAATTCATTGGGTATGTGAAATCGCGCCGGGCCCTCAAACTCAACGCTGATGACCAAACCCTTTTTAATGGCGACATCTGGACCGGTGAAAAAGCCAAAGAGCTTGGCCTGATTGATGGCCTGGGTGATTTGCGCACCGTGTGCCGCCGCAAGTACGGCGATGATGTGCGCTTTATGACGATTGACCGGCCGCTGAGTTGGTTTCAGCGCCGCTTTGGACGGTTTGTTCCGCCAGCCGTGGCTGATGACTTCGGTTGGGCGGGCGATCTGATCGCAGCCGTTGAAGAACGCGCCTGGTGGGCGCGCTTCGGGCTTTAAGTATTCATGGGCCTTATTTTTAAGTTCCTGCTAACGGCTCTGGTCGTCCTGGTCGTGTGGTGGATCATTAAATTCCGTGGCCGAATCTCCGTGCTTAAAGCTGCGGTTCAAGCCGCCAAAAAGGTCATGGATGATGAAAACACCACGCCGGCTCAACACAAGCCAGGGGTGCCCGTCACACTCGCTCCCTGCCCCAAATGCGGGACTTTTATTGCGGCAGGAACGGTCTGCTCCTGCACATAAGGTCAGTTTCCCACGCCAACCACTCCCTTGATTCGCATGGGCTTGGCCGGTAGTTTGCCGACCTCTTTGAAAAGTCATCCCCACACCATGGCCAGCCCGTTAAGTTTCCAAAAACTGATTCTGACGCTGCAGAATTTCTGGGCCGACCAGGGCTGCGTCATTGTGCAGCCCTATGACATGGAAATGGGCGCAGGTACGTTTCACCCGGCCACGACATTGCGTGCGCTGGGGCCGAAGCCCTGGAACGCGGCTTACGTGCAGCCCTCGCGCCGCCCGACAGATGGGCGCTACGGCGAAAACCCCAACCGGCTGCAGCACTACTATCAGTTCCAAGTGATCATGAAGCCCTCGCCGCCCGACCCACAAGCGCTGTACCTGGAAAGCTTGCGCGCCATCGGCCTTGATCCCATGGCGCACGATATTCGGTTCGTTGAAGATGACTGGGAAAGCCCAACGCTGGGGGCCTGGGGCCTGGGTTGGGAAGTGTGGTGCGACGGCATGGAGGTGACGCAGTTCACCTATTTCCAGCAAGTCGGCGGCATCGAGTGCGACCCGGTTGCGGTAGAACTGACCTACGGTTTGGAACGCCTAGCCATGTACGTGCAGGGCGTGGAGAACGTCTACGACCTCGACTTCAACGGACATGGTGTGAGTTACGGCGACGTTTTCAAACGCGCCGAAATTGAGTACAGCGCGCATAATTTTGAGCACGCCAACACTGAGATTTTATTCCGGCGTTTTCAAGATTGCGAAGACGAATGCAAGGCATTGCTTGGCCAAAAGCTAGCGCTGCCTGCGTATGACCAGTGCATCAAAGCCTCGCATACATTCAATCTCCTCGACGCACGCGGCGTGATTAGTGTGACCGAACGCGCCGCCTACATTGGCCGGGTGCGCACACTCGCCAAAGCCTGCTGCGAAAGCTGGCTTGAAGATGGGTATAGGCGATGAGCAGCGGCGTAACCTCACTCACTACTGTCGTCCTCGGACTTAATCCGAGGACCCAGGATATGGAACCTCGGTCACTCCGCCATACCCACGTTTGCGTTACTACCCTGGACCCTCGTGTCAAGCACGAGGGTGACGATAATTTTTGTGGGGAGCAGTAACGCTGATGGCCGAATTACTGCTCGAAATTTTCTCGGAAGAAATTCCAGCGCGCATGCAAGCTGCGGCGGCAGACTCACTGGCGCGTCTGGTCGGCGATGCCCTCAAAGCGCAAGGGCTAACGCCGACATCGCTGAAAGCCTTTGGCGGCCCGCGCCGCCTGACGCTGTGCGCTGAAGGTTTGCCCACCGCGCAGCCTGATATTTCCGAAGAACGCAAAGGCCCCAAGGTCGACGCTGCGCCGCAAGCCATTCAAAGCTTTCTCAAGGCTTCAGGTTTAAGTGACATAGCGCAGGCCGAAGTGCGTGATCTCGATAAGGGCAAGTTCTACTTTGCCGTTATTCGCAAAAAAGGCCGACCGGCGGCTGATGTGCTGAAAGAAATTATTGATGCGGCACTGACCGCATTGCCCTGGCCCAAGTCCATGCGCTGGGGCACCAACCCGACGCGCTGGGTGCGCCCATTGCATAAAATATTATGCGCGTTCGATGGCAATGTGGTGCCCGTGTCATTCGCGGGCGTAACCGCCAGCAACACTACCGTCGGCCATCGCTTTATGGCGCCTGCCGAAATAACTGCGGCGACGTTTGCAGATTATGCCGCCAAGTTGCGCCAGGCGTTTGTGATTGTTGACCCTGCCGAACGCGCTGAGCTAATCCGCGCGGGTGTTGCTGCTTTGGCCGCCAAAGAAAACCTCAACGTACGCGAAGATATTGGGCTGCTCAATGAGGTGACGGGCCTGGTCGAATGGCCCGTGCCGCTGTTGGGAACGATTGATGCCGCGTTCATGGATGTGCCGCCCGAGGTGTTGACCTCGGCCATGCGCAAGCACCAGAAGTATTTCGCGCTACATACCAAGGACGGCAAATTCTCCAGCCGCTTTGCACTCATCGCCAACATGGTAGCCAGCGATGGTGGCAAGGCGATTGTTGCTGGAAATGAAAGAGTTCTTCGTGCGCGTCTTTCGGACGCTAAGTTCTTCTGGGACGAAGACCGCAAAGTTAAACTCGAAAGCCGTGTGGCAAAACTCTCCGAGCGCGTATTCCAGGAAAAACTGGGCACAGTGTTGGATAAGGTGGGGCGCATTACAGCGCTGGCGCGTGAACTGGCCCCTGCTTGCAACGCCGATGCAGATTTAGCTGCGCGCGCTGCCAAACTAGCAAAAGCGGATTTATCAACCGGCATGGTGGGCGAGTTCCCCGACCTGCAAGGTGTGATGGGCCGTTACTACGCGCTGCACAACGCAGAAGACGCGAGCGTGGCCGATGCCATTGCCGAACACTATTCGCCGCTCGGCCCCAACGACGCCTGCCCAACCAAGCCGCTGAGCATCGCCGTGGCCCTAGCCGATAAAATCGACACCCTGGTAGGCTTTTTTGCCATCGACGAAAAACCCACCGGCTCGAAAGACCCTTATGCTTTACGCCGCGCGGCCCTGGGTGTGATCCGGTTGATATTGGAAAACAAGCTAAGAGTGCCACTTCATGCGGTCTTTGAAAAGTCAGCGGCAACTTACCCAAAAGAACTCAAGATCAACGCCCAGGTCATTGCAAAGGACTTGCTCAGCTTCTTCGCCGACCGCTTGAAAGTACACCTCAAAGACAAAGGTGTGCGTCACGACTTGATTTCTGCGATCTTCTCACTCGGTAACGAGGACGACCTCGTGCGGCTCATCGCGCGCGTTGAAGCGTTGAAGGCATTTCTGGATACCGACAACGGCGCGAACTTATTAGTCGCCTATCGTCGCGCAGCAAACATTCTAGCCATTGAAGAAAAGAAAGATGGCAAGAAGTACAGTGGCACTGTTGGCGATATGGGAGCACCCGAAGCTGATGACTTATTAAAAGCCATTCAATCGGCAGAAGGTGCGGTCAAAAATGCGCTCACGGCCGAAAACTTTGCAGGTGCCATGACGGCATTGGCGACCCTCAGAACGCCTGTCGATACGTTCTTCGATAAAGTCAAAGTCAACGCCAATGACGCAGCACACCGCACCGCGCGGTTGAATTTGTTGTCACGCATTTGCGCCGCAATGAATCAAATCGCCGACTTCTCAAAGATCGAGAGCTAATCGATATACACTCAGGTTTTTCTTCGACTGCTCGACTACCCCCTCACCCAGCTTCGCGTAAGCTCGGAAAGCACCTCGCTAACGCTTCGCATCCCTCTCCCCCAAAGCTGGGGGCGAGGAATAAAAATGTGGGGCGCAAAAAAATTCTCCCTCGCCCCTGTCCGGTCGAAGACCGGCACCATAAGTTGGCGCGCCTTCGGCGTGACGGGGGAGAGGGTCGGGGTGAGGGGTCGCATCAAATCGCCGACTTCTCGAAGATTGAGGGTTAGCGCCCAATACTCCGCCGTCATGCTCGTGCTTGACACGAGCATCCAGGATAGAAGGCGCTGTTAGTGGTTTGTAACCCTGGACCCTGGGAACAAGTCCCAGGGTGACGATGGTAAATTTATTTCTTCTCAATTAAATGCAGGCGAAGGACTTCATATACCGGCGCATAGCCTGACACACCGCGCGCGAGGCCATCGAACTCCATGCCCTGCCACAACATAATGCCCGGTGGGCTGTCGCGCTCGAGCCTTGCCACTTTCATATAAAGCGCAAGGCGCTTGGCGGCATTATTTTCGGCCAGCGCGGCTTTGAGCGCAGGCACAACCAGCGGATCGCAATGGAACACAAAGCGCCCCTGTGTCAGCCCAGCGCACGTCCGGTGTCGATAATCCGCCAAGGCATCAAAGCCCCGTGCAAAATTGGTAAACATGTCCACGGTGAGCTTGCCAAAAAACATATCTTGCATCTGTGCTTGCTGTGGCCGTGCAACCAGCTCCAGCATCACGCCAATTTTTTGCAGGTCAGCCGCAATTTGTTGAACGTAAACTGTGTCGCTCGCGCGCGCTCCAGTGGCCACCCCAACTTCCAGGATTAACCCGTCGGCGAAACCGGCTTCAGATAATAGTTTTTTGGCGAGTGCGGGATCGTAGGGGTATGGCTTGATACTGGGGTCAAACCCAAAAGCCCCGGGAAAGCTCAGTTGCGCAGCCGGGTCAACCACGCCGCCCAGCACATGATCAATCATTGCTTGGCGATTAATTGCTAAATTGAGAGCGAGGCGTACGCGCGGGTCTTTCAGGCTTGAGTCTTCTTTCATCGTATTGGCGGCAATATACGTAACTGTTGGTGTCGGGCGCGAAATCAGTTTTCCACCGACACTGCGCACATCGAAATCCTGCTCGAGCGACAGCCCCAACACCAAATCAACCGCGCCCGAGGTCAGTGCTTGTAGCCGCGCGGTTTCTTCAGGCACTTCACGGATATCAAGTCCCGCCACTTTCGGCACGCGCCACGACTGCGGATTGGCCTTCAACACCGCACGACCCTCGTTCCACCGGGTCATGATAAATGGCCCGCTGCCGATGGGGTTTCGCTGAAAGCCTTCGTTACCTAAATTTTGGAATGCGATGGGCGCGGGCACCCGCCACGCCGAAGCATGCAACGGAAACAAGCCATCTGGCTCGTTCAGGATGATGCGCGCCGTTAAGTCATCAATCTTTTCGACTCGCTCGACCTGATACAACGTGCTGCCAATGGTCTCAACACGACCCAGCGGCGAATTCAGGTATTCAGCCGAGGCCACCAGCGCATCGGCTGAAAAGGGTTCCCCGTTCGAAAAGCGCACACCTTGGCGCAGCGTAAAAACCCACGATTTTGGATTCTCGGCCTGCCACGACACTGCCAATGATGGCAAAACCTCGCCCTTTTCACCAATCGAGGTCAAGGTATCGTAGACGGCTTCATGGGTAATAATCGATGGCAGGGTGATCCCTTGGTAAGGCTGCCCCCCGCGAAACGACATGAACGCCACCCCAACACGCAGCGCGTCATCGGCCCAGGCCTGCGATGCCATCAACACGGCCGAAGTGGCATAAATAACGAAACGAATCATATCGACTACTTTTTCCGGTTGATTGGTAAATCGAGCTTGGCCATGTCGATGCGTGCGCCAGCTTTAAAAACCGCCGCGATGGTGCGGAAATTTTTCACATCCTTTGCCGGGTCCTCCTTCAACAGAACCATATCGGCCCATTTACCCGGTTCAATTGAACCTATTTCTTTTTCTTTGCCGACATAGATGGCGTTATTGAGTGTGGCAATGCGAATGCAATCGAACGGCGAAATACCCGCCTTGGCCAACAATTCCAACTCTTGGTGAACAGCTGGGCCAAAGGCGCGGTCCGTGCCCAAGGCCAGCACGGCGCCAGCTTGGTACAATCGATGGAGGTTCTCGGTGGCATAGGGCATCATCAGCTTGAACATCGGCGCCATGCCCGAGCTAATATAACGCTGCCGCTCCGTGCCCTTTCCCAGATCACGCTCTTCCGGCTCCATCACCGCGGCAAACAGCGGCTCGTCGAAGAACGCCGGATCATCAGCCACGCGTGCGATGTTGTTGAACACCGCTTGAGTGGTGGAAATCGGAATCTTTTTTTCCGCGAGTAGTTTAATCGTGGCGTCGTTAGCGACGCTGCGCACAATGGGATGAGCCAGCGCATCAACGCCGCCATTGATCGCTGTTTCGGCATCCCATTCCGCACCAATATGCACCGTCGTACGCACACCATTGGCACGCGCATAGTCGACAACGCGCTTGAACTGTTCTTGGGTGAACGTGGGCACCGCTTTGTTGGCGAACATCCCTTGGCGATCCAGGATCAGTTTCAGCATATCGGGCTTGAGCGCAAACCGTGCGTCGAGCTCTGGCTTGGCTTGTTCGAACGACGCCACTTTAATCGCCGTCGCACCAGCACCGTAACCGCCGGGCACGCTGACGGTGCCACCGCCCGCAAAAATACGCGGGCTGACAATTTTGCCGCTGCGCTCGTCGGCCCGCATAGCGAAGATGTATTCGGTGCTGTTGCCAGAGTCATAAACCGCCGTCACGCCGCTATAGAGATAGCCATGCAACACACGAGTCCCGACGAGCTTATCCATGGTCAGCTTGCGATCTGCTGCATTAACGACCGACCCCGACTGGCCGCCTGGAAGGTGAATATGACCATCGATTAACCCAGGGATCAGAAACTGACCCGACCCGTCGACAACGCGCGCGCGGCCTGGGCGCAACCGCTCGGTCGAGACACGTTCAATCTTGCCATTTTTTACCAACACGTCCGCATTGTTAACAGCGGGCCGCCCTGTTCCGTCGTAGAGCGTAACATTTCGAATCAGCAGATCGCGCGCAAGAATTTCCGGCGCAAAGATCAAGAGCACAAATGAAACAATAAATGCTGAAAATGATGTCATCGACCTAAGCGGCATTGCAGTTCCTCCCAAGATGCGGAATTGCGCGGCATAGTAAAGGGCTTGCGGCGGCGACCCAAGCTGATCCAGCGCGTCGGGGACTGCTTTGCGCGCATCGCGCTCACCCACCGGGCAGGTTCGGCAATCTATCCACAGCGTCGAAACCTCTTCGAATCGCACTAGCCCTCAGGCTGTAACGAGATGCCCTTGTCATCGTGTGAGGGGATAGGGCATAGGTTTTGCCCGTCCATCGCTCAGTGCCCAGTTCCATGAAAAATGTTCTACTTTATGCCGCAACTGTTTTGGTCTGGGGATTCAGTTGGTATGCGATTGAACTGCAAGTTGGTACAGTCGCCCCTGAGGTTTCAGTCGCTTACCGCTTTGGCCTGGCCTCGGTAATTCAGTTTGCATGGTGTGCGGTCGCTGGCGTGCAGCTTAAAATGAGTGCGCGTGACCACCTCAACTGTGCATTGCTTGGTGTCATGATTTTCGGCTTTAACCTCCTGCTGATTTATTATGCCACGATCCAGTTGCCCAGCGGCCTGGTCTCGGTGGTTTTTTCATTTATTACCATCATCAACATCATCAATGGGCGTGTGTTTTTGGGCCGCACCACAGCACCCATTGTGTGGTTTGCCGCAGCTTTAGGCGTGGCTGGCATCGCGCTGGTCTTTAGTGGCGATATTGAGGCCTCAAACATCGGTGCGGGCGCATTCACCGGTGCGG
>JANLSL010000266.1:0-3051 GCA_031362385.1 Alphaproteobacteria bacterium
GGCAATGCCGCAGAACAAGCGCGCAGTGTGCTGGTGGGCCGTGAGCGCATTGCAGCCTATCGCGCCAAAGGTTTTTCAGCTGGCGAAGTAAAAATTCTGGAATTGGCGGGCACGGGAAACGTTTTTTCTGATATTCGCAAAAGTATCGAGCGCGAAGCCTCGGCCTTTGCGGGCGAGGAAAAAGGCTTCACGGATCGGCTGATTTTCTGGCGCGATGGCGGCAACGACGGCACACCGCTTGATCCGGTTGCGGAAAAGAAACGCCTGGAAGAAAATGCCAAAGAAGGCAAAAAAACCACCGACGGTGCAACCCCTGCGATCTCAAAGGGTGGCAAAGTATTGGGCGTGTTTTAGCCCTTTAATCGCGATCTAATATCTTTGCCCGGCCGCTACGCGCTAACTGTGCGAAAAGCCGTGTGATATCGAGATAAAGTCCTCGAGGCAGCATTCCATAAATCCAAGAATTCCCCCTGTTGGTCGGTGCACTGCGAATGTCATGCCCTGGCCAGGTGAAGCGATTGGTTTGATTACATATGACCCAGCATCTGTCAGGGCCCAGCCCAAGGGCACGCTGGGTTCGAGGCGGAATCTCGATAGCGATTGAGAGATCTGTGGGCGGAGTCCGGGTGATCGGTAAGACCAAGACCTTTTGCTTGCCGGTTTTGCCCTGCAGAAAAGTTGCAACGATGGCGGCAGGTCGGTCTTTGGTTCCTTCGTCGCGACCTTGATCGGCTTCATGTCGCCAAAGAAAACTAAACCTGATAACCGAGCCGACCTGCGGGCCGGGCAAGTTCACAGACGCTTACCGTACTCGGCTTTCTCTACCGCCTTGATGTCCTCTTCTGAGAGCTCCCATGCGTAAAGGGTTTCACGTTCCAGGCTCTTCATCTGCCGGAAGTGTTCTGCCGAAATGAGATAGAGCGATTCCCGACCGTGGCGCTCGATGGCCACGGGCTCCTTGATCGCCCTTTCCGCCCATTTTCCGAATTGCTTTTGTAAAGCGGTTGCCGAAACACGCACCATCACAGATCTCCCGTATGATATGCCCATTATGCACAAAATACGGATTTTGCGCAATCTGTTCAAAACTCAATGGATTTGAATGAGTTGCTGCAGCGCGCCTGACCCGGGGTTGCGCACGGTGTATGATGTGCATGCGCCCACGCCCGGCATGTCGATGGTCATCAAGGGCGCATAGACCTCGCAGCGCATTTGCTCGCAGGCGGCTTTGGTCTCGACGATGTTTTTGACCACGAACACCTGGGCCAAGTAGCCGATATTTGGCGCTACTGCGGTGGGCACTAAGTCTATGCATGGATAATTCAGTGGTTGGCTGAGTGCCACTTTGCCGAACATATGATTGCCCTGCAAAAATTTCACAGCCGTTTTGGCTTTTTCCGGCAGTCGCAGGAAATGGTTTTGCACGGGGCTTGAGAGCACTTCGTCGATCAAAATGCCTGATTTCAAAACGTCAGTATAAAATGCCACGGCCTTGCTCATGTTACGTACGCAATGCGATGTCGTGACGACCGGCGTATATCCCGTTGGCGTACGGCCATGTTGCTGAACATAAGCGCGCATTTGCCCCACGCGGGTGTTGGGGTCGGTCGAGGTCAACTGTACCAAGTTGATGGCGACTGTATCGGGGCCATCAAACACCACCTCGGTCGGCGTGCCAGCTTTGCCGGAGAGATTGTAATGCGCAGGCGCGGACCAAAATTTGTACCCCTTAGCCGCGAGGGTTTTTGAATCGCCTGCAATGTCGTCGGTGTAGAAGTTGAGATTGACCAATCCAAACGTACATGCGGCATCAGGGGGGCGAACAGATTTGCGCACGGTTGCATTAAACTCGACCAACAACACGCGGCCCACCGGGCAGCCGGGCAGTTCGCAGAACACTGCCGTGGCCTGGCTGCCAGCGGGCAGCCTCCATAGCTTTTCAAAGGGCTCGCCGCTCCATACTTTGGGCGCGCTGGCGCTCAGGCCAATGATGTCGCGATAGAACGCGAGCGACTTTTCCATGTCGGCAACGCCGATCACAGCGACGCTTAAAGGGCTTCCTTCTGGTGCAACAATATCGCCCATGATTAGATTTACCTTTTGATCTTAAAATTGCGCGCTGTACGGCTACAGGGTCGCAGGATGAAGAAGGGGTCGTCAACGCACAATTATCAATGGGCGTTTAACGAATCGCTTTCTGGACCACTGGTTGACTCTATTGCCGCCTGACTATTGTCATCACCCACCGTGATCTGCCGATAAACCAGCGCGAACAAAGTCGAGCCCAGCCACAATGAAACCCCACCACAGACAGTGCTGACGATATTCAGCGCCAGCAAGGCCGAAGCTGGGGGGTCTATTTTTGCACGCGAAGCTTCAACAAAGTCTGGGATGAAGGGCGCCAAGCATAGCGCCGCAAGAATTCCAACGATGGCAAAGATGAGAACTTGAATCCAGGCCATGCTCCACCCAAATGGCTTCGAGATGCTCCAGGCATACTCCAAACTGGTGGGGTTCCCAGCCGCCGCCATGGCCAGGGTCATCGACCAACGCGAGAGCATCATCAATAATGTCACCGCCCAAGCAACTACGAGCACCACGCCTGCGACCGCACCCACATAAGGGTTGATGACCGACAGTACGGCAACAATGCCGCCGCCCACCAGCAGCGCAATCAACGAGGCGATGGCCGCCAGTGCCGAGATCGAGAGTGTCCAGCCAAAAAATCGAAACTCGCGGCCTGTCAGCGTAAAGATGGAACGCACTTCGATGTCAGATTTCCCCACCAAGACCATACGATACCAAGCCACGCAGAAAGGTGCGAAGGCCAAAATCGAAACGAGGGCGATCACGATGTTGGTGGCGTAGGATTTGAATGATCGTTCTGCAGCTTCGGCGAACACCACAACGAGCGCGAGGTTAATGGCCAGAGGGGCCAGGCCAAACTACAGTGCCACAGCGCGTTCGTGCCAACACAAGTCGAGGATGCTCTTGAATGTCGCGAAGATCGGCATGAACTCGGATCCTTGGTGTGGGGGGCAGAGCAGTCAT
>JANLSL010000270.1:0-4406 GCA_031362385.1 Alphaproteobacteria bacterium
CTGATGAGATGCGCGCCGGCCACAATGGCAGTGTGGAATTTCTGTCAAATCATGCCGGCGGTATTTTGGGTGGCATTTCGACAGGTCAGCCAATTGTCGCGCACGTTGCCATAAAGCCGACAAGTTCTATCCTTAGTCCAAAGCGTACAATCGATATTCATGGCCAAAATACCGAGATCGTTACCAAAGGCCGTCACGACCCGTGCGTTGGCATCAGGGGCGTGCCCGTTGCCGAGGCAATGATGGCAGTCGTCTTGGCTGATCATGTGCTGCGTCACGAGGCGCAGTGCGGCCCGCTTCAGAAATAGCTTTGGATTACTAACTTCGATTCAACGTCCATGAGGACAGCATTATGAAATTTATCGGTAAGCTCTTGCTCGGCATTCTTGCGAGCATGGGATTCCTCGTGGTGGTATCGATTGGAATTGGTATTTATTTTATCACCAGCAGCGATGGCGGCGCGCGCACTGCGCCGTCAGCACCAGATAAAATGGTGCTTGCGATTGATCTTGATGATGGTTTTGTCGAAGGCGCTTCAGGACGACGCTTCGAGGGTTTCTCGTTTCATCACGAGACAACCATGCAAGACGCCCTGATTGCCATTCGCCGTGCCAAAGATGACCCGCGCGTGCTGGGCATTGTTGCTGAACTGAGTGGCGCCTCGATGGGCTTGGCGCAAACCCAAGATGTGCGTGATGTGATTGCTGATTTCAGAACATCGGGCAAACCAACCTTGCTTTATTCTGAAACCATTGGTGAAGGCACACCAGCGACGGCGGCCTATTACCTGGCTGCGGCTTTTGGCGAAGTTTGGGTGCAGCCTTCAGGTAACGTGGGCTTGGCCGGTATTGGCATTGAGCAACCCTTCTTAAAGGGGCTGTTGGACCGTTTTGGTGTGAAAGCCAATGTCATTCAGCGCAAAGAATACAAAAGCGCTATGGAGAACCTGACCAACAGCAAAATTTCACCCGCCAATCGGGAATCGCTTGAGGCCATGTTGGGCTCGTTCTTCGATCAATTTGTGTCAGGCATTGCGAAAGACCGCGCGTTGGAACCCGCAGTCGTGCGCCGCATGATTGATAAGGGGCCATTGCTCGCCCAAGAAGCGCTTGATGCAAAGCTGATCGATAAATTGGGCTACCGCGATGAGTTCGACACCTCTGTCGACGAGCGCATGCCCGATGCGAAATCAGTGACCATCGATAAATACCTTGGGTTCGCACCGACGAAAGAACGCGCTGAGCCCAAAAAGCGCGTGGCGGTGATTCATGCCATTGGTGAAATTACCCGTGGATCTGATGACAGCCCGTTCGGGCGCAACGACGGAATTTTGTCGGGTAACATGGCCGATGCCGTCTCTAAAGCGGCTGAAGACTCAAAAGTCGACGCGATTTTGCTGCGCATCGACAGCCCCGGTGGATCTTACGTGGCATCCGACACCATCTGGCGCGAGATCGTGCTGGCTAAAGAAAAAAAGCCGATCATCGTCAGCATGGGCAATGTGGCAGCCTCGGGCGGATACTTTCTGGCCATGTCGGCTGATCGCATTTTCGCGCAACCTGCAACCATCACCGGCTCAATTGGCGTGATCATGGGCAAGTTGGCGTTCAGTGGTGCATTGCAGAAGTTGGACGTGAATTGGGACCGCGTTTCGTTTGGTGAGTCTGCGGGCATGTTTAGCCCTGCGACGGACTTCACGCCGAAGGAACTGATCCGTCTGAATGAAATGATTGATGCCGCTTACGCCGACTTCACAACCAAAGCTGCCAAAGGCCGCGGTCGCGAGGTTGCAGACCTTGAGCGCTTCGCACACGGGCGTGTCTGGACGGGGGCTGATGCTTTGAAAGCTGGCCTTGTGGATGAACTGGGCGGCTTCAACCGCGCCATTGACTACACCAAAGAGAAACTTGGACTGCAAGCTTCCGACACCGTGTGGCTTGTGCCCTACCCAGCACCCGAAGACCCGTGGAAGTCATTGCTGAAAGCCATTGAAGAAGGCGATCTGCCGTTTGGCATCATGAGCGGTATGAAAATGCTGACGACGATTTCAAATCAGTTAGCGCCGCTGGCCGAGGTCAACCGCGCGTTGACTCGCACAGGTGTGCAGCTGTATGCCGAGCCTATCGCCGTAAAGTGAGCCCGCTTTGTTTCATAATGGTTTGATCGCCATGCACCCGGCGTGCTCGCGGCCATTGGAATTCTTGCCCAGGCGCTGAAGACCAAAGAACGAGGCATGCACCACGTTAAATCCGGCACGCTGGCATTCTCTGGTTAGAATATCGGGATCGAGCGTATTGAGAAATTCTGGCCCTGGCGGCGTGTCTATGGTTTGGCGGCGCACTGCTGCGAAATCAGGAATGAACCCTGGCCATAAATCCCCCGATGATTTGGCGGCTTCATATGCTGGCACAATGGTATTCCAGCCCGGCATGTAGGGCGTGTCGGCGACGATAAAAAGCGCACCTCCCGGCACCAGCCAGTCATGCATCTGCTGCAACGTTGTGCGGATATCATCGCCCGTCAGGAAATGAATCACGCGCGACGCCAAGATGGCGTTAAATGACCCATTATCAAATTGAACATGAGGCAGCAGACCAACAACTGTTCTCAATGACGATTTATGCGCAGGGCTCGCGCGCTCTGCCAAAATCGATAAATGTGCCGGCTCCATATCACACGCACATACTTTGGCGCCGCGCTCTAACGCCGCCAAAGTCGCAACACCATAAGCACACCCCATATCAAGTACTTCACCTTTCGCACGTGCTGCGACTTCGACAAATTCGGCCGCAAATTGATCCAATGCCTCCAGCATGAATCCGCGCCCATTGAGAGTAGGAATAGCCCCGGGCAGCTGGGTTTCAGGTAAAGCCGATGAATGAGAGGGATTTGGCTGGGTCATTTTTTGTCCAATAGGCCACCAATGAGAAACTCAACGTTGCCTTCAGGTCCGGTGATTGGACTTGGCGTAATACCGAGCACGCGCCAGCCGGGCTGAGCGGCGAGCCATTCGGAAATCATCGTGCACACTTGAGCATGAAGTGCTGGGTCACGCACCACACCCTTGCTGCCAACAAGATCTTTGCTGACTTCAAACTGCGGCTTAATCAGCGCAATCATAAACGCACCGGTGCGCGCCAGCCCCATGGCCGCAGGTAACACCGCGCGCAAACCAATAAAGCTGGCATCACAGACAATGGCATCAACGGACTCAGGAATCTGCTCAGGCGTCACATGACGCGCATTGGTGCGCTCCAACACTACAACGCGTGGGTCTTTGCGTAATTTATCGGCAAGCTGCCCATACCCCACGTCAACAGCATAAACTTTGGCCGCATCATGATGAAGCAAGACATCCGTAAAGCCGCCCGTCGACGCGCCAATGTCAATACACACGCGTCCTTTAGGGTCGAGATTGAAATGCGCCAAGCCATGCGCCAGTTTGAGACCGCCGCGTGAGACCCACGGGTGCGCACGCCCGCGCACATCAATCACGACGTCGCCCGCAACGCTTTCACCGGCGGTCGTGAGTTTGCGTTCGCCTGCGTAAACAACGCCCGCCATGATCAACGCTTGTGCTTTGGCAGGGCTCTCGGCCAAGCCGTGCATGACAAGCAATTGATCCAGGCGCATTTTCTGGGCGGCCACGGCCAGGCCTGCCTTAAGCCCGCGCGGGCAAGGTCTCTTTGCCGAGATCGAGCCCCAACGCACCAACTGCAGCAGCCGCAATATGGAACGCTGTGAGGCCCGCAGTAAAAGCTTGTTCTTCAGGTTTGGCCTGTTCCAAGAACACATCGGGCATCGCGAGGGTACGAATTTTCAAACCGCGATCGAGCCGCCCGGTTGAGGCCAGATATTGCAACACGGCCGCGCCAAAGCCTGGGCCTGCCGCCTCTTCCACTGTGATCATCACTTCGTGGTGATCGGCCAACTGGGTAATCAGGTCTTTATCAAGCGGCTTTACAAACCGTGCATCTGCAACGGTGCACGTTAAGCCACGCGCGGCCAACGCATCAGCAGCCTTAAGACAATCAGCCAACTTGGTGCCTAAGCTGAGCAATGCCACGGCTGAGCCTTCACGCAAAATACGGCCTTTGCCCAAGGTCAGTACAGTGCCGCGCACTGGCAGCGCTAAACCAACCCCCTCGCCGCGCGGATATCTGAACGCAATGGGCCCGGCATTATGGGCCGCTGCCGTTGCCACCATATTCATCAACTCTACTTCATCAGCGGCAGCCATAATGGTGAAGTTGGGCAAGCAACTAAGGTATGCTAAGTCAAACGAGCCTGCGTGTGTGGCGCCGTCTGCACCCACATAGCCCGCCCGGTCCATGGCAAAACGCACGGGCAAGTTCTGCACGGCGACGTCATGCACCACTTGGTCGTAGGCGCGTTGCAAAAAAGTG
>JANLSL010000268.1:0-8170 GCA_031362385.1 Alphaproteobacteria bacterium
GCCACCTATCTGGCGGGTGGAATGACTCTGATTCCAACATTGAAACAACGTCTCGCACGGCCGGAGCAGGTGCTCGACCTCTCAGGCATTGCCGACCTGAAGGGCATCACTGTCGCTGGTGGTGTGGTTACGGTGGGTGCAATGACGTGTCATGCCGATGTCGCAGGCTCAGTCGATATTCGCAAAGTCATTCCTGCGCTGGCCACGCTGGCGGGATCAATTGGCGATCCACAAGTGCGCAATCGCGGCACACTCGGTGGATCAATTGCCAACAGCGATCCTTCGGCTGATTACCCCGCCGCGGTGCTGGGCCTGGGGGCGACCATCCATACCAATACCCGGCACATCAACGCCGATGATTTTTTCAAAGGCTTGTTTGAAACCGCACTCCAGCCAGGCGAGCTGATTGTAAAAGTAAGTTTTCCTGTGCCCCAGCGCGCCGCTTATATGAAATTGCCAAATCCAGCCTCGCGCTATGCCGTCGTCGGGGTCATGGTGGCTAAAACAGCAAGCGGTGTGCGCGTTGCCGTCACCGGCGCAGGGGCCTGCGCATTTCGTGTTCCTGCGATGGAAACAGCCTTGGCAAAATCATTCACTATAGATGCTATCAAAAACATCAGCGTTCCTGCTGATGACCTCAACAATGATATGCATGCTTCGGCAGAATATCGCGCACATATTATTGGTGTGATGGCACAACGCGCGGTCGGGGCTATCGTATAGTTTCCGTTGCGCATGGTTTTAAAGAAAAGGGGTGATTCATGCTGAGTTTATCACGCCGCTCGCTGGTTGCCGTCGCTGCAGCTTCCGTATTGGCTTCACGTCCCACGCACGCGCAAGAGGCTCTGATACTCAAGCGTCAATATGTGAACTGCCGCTTTGGCCAACTTCATATGCAAGTCGCCGAGCCGAAAGAGATCGCCAAGGCAACGAAAAATCCCATCATGTGCATGCACCCCAGCCCTGCCAGCGGGCGCTATTATCTTGATTTGATCCGCGACCTGGGCGCTGATCGTTTTGCTCTGGCTG
Organism: Alphaproteobacteria bacterium; assembly: GCA_031362385.1. Classification (GTDB taxonomy): domain Bacteria; phylum Pseudomonadota; class Alphaproteobacteria; order Rhodospirillales; family Rhodospirillaceae. Next base: position 1,030 of record JANLSL010000268.1, read on the forward strand.
CCGATACCCCGGGATACGGCGAATCAGATCGCCCGCCTTCGACCACCGCATTGATGGAGTCCTATTCCGGTGCATTTGCCGATGCCCTGGAAAATTTAGGCTATGGCAAAGGTGGGCGAAAGATCGACCTGCTGGGGTATCACACGGGCTGCATTATTGCGGTCGACCTTGCCATCCGCAGGCCCGATCTTATTCGCAAGTTGTGTTTGGTTGCGGTGCCTTATTACGACACCACCGAACGCCAGCAAAAATTACTTGCTGGCATTGATCGGTTTACATACGGCGAAGAGCCAGACCATGTGGTTGAGTTGTGGAACAGCACAGTCAAAAAGCGCGCCAAGGGTGTGACGCGTGAGCAGGCGGTTGATATTTTTCTTGAACGCATGAAGCCCGGCGATAAGGAATGGTGGGCTTATACCGCAGTGTTTGGCTACGACAGCAAAACGCAATTTCCTAAAATCACCCAACCCACAGCACTGCTCAATCCGCACGGTGTGCTGTATAAAGAAACGCTTGCCGCAGCTCCGGTCATTCCAGGGGCGAAGCTGGTAGACCTCCCAGAATTAGACCACGGCGTTTTTTCTGTCGGTTCGCACATCATTGCCCGTGAGGCGCGCAAGTTTTTAGACTCATAATATGCGGGCGTTATCTTTGGATCGCCCCGTAAACGCCATTGCGCAAGGTCAACGGCAATGCAGGTTCATCGGGCCCAAGGTATTGGGTCATAGCGACAGCTGCGATTTGCTCTTTGGGGTCAATAAAAAAGGCCGTGTTGGCCAACCCGCCCCAGGCTGCATCACCATCGGAGCCGGGTGCCGCATGGGGCCCCTCGGCGGCGCGTACGCCGATGGTTAATCCCCACGCATAGCCACGGAACACAGGTGTTGAGTTGTGGTTATACCAATACACCAAACCCTGTGCTGGCGTGGTTTGGCGCGTCAACATCATCTTCACTGTTTCAGGTTTGAGGATGCGTTGGCCGTCAAGTTCGCCGCTATTCAGCAACATTTGCAGAAATCGTAAATAATCTGGCGCGGTCGAGACTAACCCGCCCCCGGCTGAGAACAGTGTGCCCGGCTTCGTGTAGCTCGATGATGCCGGTGCTTGTTTAGGGCCCATCTTGCCCTGGTCATCGGGGCCGTAAACATCAGCCAGCATGTCTGGGTTTTTGACCCAGTAGCCGGTGCTGCTCATGCCAATTTTATCAAACAGGCGCTTTTGTAAAAAAACATTGAGCTTTTCGCCTGACGCAACTTCAGCAACACGCCCGAGCACGTCTGAGGAAAAGCCGTAGTACCATTTTGCGCCAGGCTGAAAGAGCAGCGGATACTTACTCAACTTATCAACTGAATCTGCAATCGTGCCATCGAGTGACAAAATAGCGCGTTGGTCCATCCCCAGCGATTTTGGCCAATCGAACGCATACCCAAGGCCCGATGTATAAGTAAATAAGTGCCGGAGGGTCATGGGCGGTTTTTGTGGCTCAGTGGCACTCACCTGGCCATCTTTGATTTCTTTAATCACCCGCATCTTGCCAATTGCCGGGATGTACTTGGCCACTGGGTCATCAAGTTTGAACTTGCCTTCATCCAGCAAGGTCAACATGGCTGCACCCGTAACCGCACGGCTCTGCGAGTAGAGGCGAAACGCCGTGTCACTGGTCATCGGCAGGGCTTTTTCGACATTGCGCAGCCCGAAGCTTTCCAGTGCGACCAGCTTGCCGTGCCGCATGACGCCGTAAACCACACCCGCCCGCCGGTTTTGGTCCACAAAAGCTTTCATGTCGGCTGACAGTTTCGCAAGCCCAGCGACACTCATACCAACGGAGGAAGGCTCGGCTTTTTCAAGATCTTTGCTGACAGACGCTGCACTCCACATTGTCAGCGTTGCGACTGCGACGACACACTTCGTGGTGAGAGACATCAATGAACCCTAAGTTTTGCGTTTGGGCGTTTTGTTGCGTTCGGCCTGCTGCAATACCAAATAAAAAATTCTATCAGCCAGTGCTTTGCGCGCAGTTTCGCGCTCGGTCTGCGCAGTTTCATCAAAAACGTAGGCATCAATCTCGGTTTTTAAAATAACGCCCTTGTCGGCGGCGATACGCTCAATGGTGTCAAGCCGGTCACGCAGCACCATCATCTCAGTCGTCAAGGCTGTCAGTGCAGACACAAAGACATCATCTGACCACATATCTAACATGCGTGGGCGCTTGCCCCGCGCAACACGGGTGAATTTTTTACGCTGGAGTGGTGCGGTCATTTTTTTTAAGAAGATTTATTTTATGCCAACCTGCACACCCCACCCAAATCCTGGCGGTGCATTTGCGTTGCGTGTTCGTGCGCCGGCAACCACTTTGGTGTTCGTAAAGCCAGCCTCACGCCCAGCCATGGGGGCAAGGTCAATAAAGCACTGATCAGGCGTGAACCCAGCGGCGTGCATCGCGGCTTTTAAGTCCATCGCGCGGAAAGTGCTCCAGAAGGGCTCGTTGTTATACCGGGTCTCATTGCCGAATAAGAACTGGCTGTAGACGTCGATATCAGCGAACTGTGGAAGATCAGCGTGAACCATCACACCACCTGGTTTTAAAACCCGGTAGCACTCGGTCAAAATATTTTGCCACGCACTGGTCGATGTTTCATGGGCGAGGATAGTCGAAATAACAACATCGAATGTCCCATCGCCAAAATGAGTATGCTCGGCATTTTGTTGGCTGAAGTGAACTTTTTGACCCAATGATTCAGCGCGCGCGTGGGCATACCTGAGGCAGGGTGCGGCGACATCAATGGCATACACTTCTGCGTCAGGAAATCCCTCGCAGTATTTCAAGGTGCTCATGCCTACAGTGCAGCCAAGATCAAGAATTTTTGCAGGTTTCAGATTTGGGAAGTTGTTTTTGAGGTAGTCAATGACCGACTGGCCCAAGCTGCCTTCATTCCCGCGTTGGTACATTGATATGCCGCGGTCGTAGATCGCACCTGCCGCCACGCTATCGGCTTCGCCGGCGTCATAGCCATACCCACCCGGCATACAGTGAATGTCGACATTGGCAACATAGCGGGGGAGGGTGAGGTTTGCATCTAATGTGAGACTTCCTAACCCGCGTGCGGCAGTGGCAGCGCGCTTGTTTAACGCCGGCAGTTGGCGCTCAATATTCTCAACCACGGTGTTCCACATCACCTCTTGGACACTGCGTTGTAACGACAGATGCAGTTGAACATAGGGCTGCGCTTCCATCACTTTGCGAATTTCTTGCCGATCACTTAAATCTCGACCGTTCGCTTTGGCAAATTCAGGCGCTACAACGTTGGTGAAGTAGCCCCGCGTTCCTTGTGAAACTTGTGCATATAAATGAAACCGCATGGCGCGCACGGCGTTTTCGCGCGCAATCTCGTCGTGGGTTTGATCTGGCGTCATGCCGTGAATGTAAGACTGGTTCTGCATTGCCTGCACGTCCTTGCCCCATAACTAGCCCCATAAGCTGTGTGAGAATGGGATGCTTCCGGGGCGGTGTCTACAGGCGGCCGGCCTATAGTTCGCGCTGCAATCGAGGTGATCTGAGCGCCGATATCGGGTTAAGATGACCTCGTGAAATAAGGGTAATACGATGGTCGTCAAACGCGCATTTGCAGATATTGCCGAAGGCCAAGTGCACTACTGGCATGGCCACCCTGATCATTTTAAGCCCGATCATTTTAAGCCCGGTGATGCGCCGTTGGTGTATTTACATCCTGGCCCAGGTACTGCGCGCCACCAGGTGCCGCTGCTGAATGTTTTTGCCACGTCGCTTCATGTGATTGCCCCCGATTTGATGGGCATGGGCGACTCTGCACCAGCACCAGGCGTTGCTCCTGGCCTCGATTATTTCGCCGATGCCGTGTGGCGTTTCCTCGATAACCTCGGTGTATCACATTGCTACCTGATGGGCTCATCGTTAGGCGGGCGGACAGCGGTGGAAATGGTGCTGCAACAGCCCGCCCGTGCAAAGGGGCTGATCCTTAATCGTATCATGATGATCGGTGGCGGGGACCTGAATGAGATGAAGGAAAAACACGCCCCCGAAGTGCGGCCCGACCAAAGTGGTGCCTATATTTCGTTGGTATGGAGCCGTATGCGTAGCTTGATCATGTATTTCCCGTGGTTCAAACAGGACGCTGCGCACATGAGAAAAATCGAGTTGCCATCGGCGGAACTTATGCACGTATCATTCGTTGAACACATCAAAATGTGCGCCACGTCACATAAGGCCTTTAGCGCGTACTGGAATTATCCGATTGCTCAGAAGCTCCCCGGCCTTAAGGTTCCAGTGATGTGTCGGGCTGATACGGCTGGCTTTATTCCGGGCGCGAAAGTGTGGTCGCCAAATTTTGAAGGCGATCCGTTAATCGCGCAGGAAGATCAACTCAAAGCCTTTGCGCAGCCCGTGATCGAAATGATTTTGAAGTCTGGATTCTAGAGCGTCGTGCGGATCCTCCTTCGCTGCTCCGCAGCTTCGGCGGACTGGCATCAAGACCCGCCGAAGCCTTGGCGAAGGTGGGAAAGTGGACCCCGGTTTTCTGCAAAAACGACGCGACCAAACAATGACTTAGAGCAAGCCGCTCGATTCCAACTTAACGCGGCTTGCTCTAATCTTTATCTTCAGCGGCGCGTTCTGCACGCCAGGATGACAAAGCTTTGCCCAAACGCTGCGCTGCGTCTTTGAGTGGTCCAGAAAACGAATCTGCGGCCTGCTTCAGGGTCATGGATGTCGGATAGAACGACACACCCATCACTGAGAAAACTTCACCATCAACCATGACGGGGACCGACACGGCACAATGATTCTGGTCAGGCACTTTAAGGACCCCATACCCATCAGCGACAATGCGATCAAGCCCGCGTTGAAAGGACTGCATGGTCGTACTGTGGCGCGCGAGTGATTGTGGGTCTTCAGCGAGCGCTTGGTCGATGAGGGCCTGGCGCAAGTCCTTGGTGCAATACGCCAAATACACTTGGCCTGCGGCAGTGTGCAGCAGCGGAATTTTGAAACCACCACGATGCCGCCACATCGCAAACGGACTAATGTCGTGGGTTGAATCGCGCACCAACATTTGCGAGCCCATGTTGGTCACCATCGTGACTGGCCATAAAATCTTTTTGCCAACTTCCACAATGATGGGCCGGGCAATTTTTGGCAGCCACTCTTCTTGATCGTAGCCGTGGCTGAGGCTGCGCACTTGCGCGGTCAGCCGGTATTTCTTGTCGGCATCATCGCGGAAGATGTAGCCCAGCCGCTCTAACGTGCGCAGTAACCGAAATGCCGTCGGTCGCGGCAGGCCAACTTGTTCAGCCGTCTCGGTGACGGTCAGGCCATTATGACGATTGAGCAGCGATAGAATATCCAGCCCGCGCTCAAGCGAGCGGACCGAGAATGAATCGGGGCGACGGATCGGCGAGTCGGTCATAACCATACCCTGCCAAGACAGGGGTACGTTCGTCAAGTGAACGCGTTAGGGGACGCCCCTCCCGCAAGATTCCTGGGTTATTTCAAGTCCCGCGCGATACGAAAGCCGAACACCTGCGAAACCAGTGTGACCGGGTCGCGGCCGCGAAAGGTCGGAACTTGGCGATCAATAGCAGAGCCCCAGCTGCCGCCCTTTGAGGCGCGCCGATCACAGCCCTCAGGGCCAACGTAGGCACTCCCATCGGCTGGGGTATTTGCGGGGTAGGGCATCACATAGCAATCCTGAACCCACTCCCACACGCTTCCAATCATGTCGTAAACGCCAAAGGCATTGGGCTGAAGTGCGCCAGCAGGTGCGATGAATGGGTAGCCATCGTTGCAATTGACGGGGGGGAATGTGCGCGGAATAAGCGGCGGCTTGGTGTTTTTGGAAGCCAGATCAGAAACATTTGCCGTTTTACATGCGTCTTCGGGAGTCTCGCCCCAGGTAAACAATGAAGTACCGCTGCCCGCGCGCGCCACGTACTCCCACTCCGATTCAGTGAGCAGGCGATATTTCTGGCCCGTCTTGGCACTCAGCCATTTGATGTAAGCGTCAGCATCTTGCCAGCTTAAGCATGCGCCTGGCTCATTATCGGCAGCCGGGCGGCCATACCCAGGATTACGCCATCCGGTGTTTGGTGTTGGGAAGGCTTTTTTTCCGTCCCAAATATTGCATGTGTCGTTGGTGACATAACCCGTCGCGTCGACAAATTCTTTGAACTGACCGGTGGTCACTTCTGTTTTACCCACAGCAAAAGTATATCCAATCGTCACCTTATGTGGTGGCCCTTCGAAGCGAACGGGCTCGGCCACATCATTGCGGTTACGACCCTGGATGATGCTGCCAGGTGGAATGACCACAACCTCAGGGCACGTCGGGCAATCTTTGAAGACCGCGCCAGGCTTAGGGGGGGCATCGGCGGCGAGCAGCGATGCGCTCATTGAAACCGCAAAACCAAGTATCGCGGCACCGAATAAAACGTTTTTCATTTCACATTTCCCCATTGGCCTTACCCCAGATGATTATCAACTTTCTGCACCGTACGTGTCTGCGCTACTTTCTTGCCTTGTGCGCGTAAAACTTCTGCGACTTGGTGTTGAGCAAACGCGGCCGTGTCGATGCCTTTATATTCTTTATTGAAATGGGACCTCACTGAAGGCCTTTCAAGCGCTTTGCTCCACCATGCGGTTAGGTGAGGGCGGCCTTTGCGCCAGTCGTAATTTTGAGGAACCGGCGGCATCAGGCCCTTTCCAAGCTGACGATTTAAATAACTAAGTGCGTGCAAGGTTGCCGCTTGGCCGATATCGAAGCCTTTTAATGCAGCAGCGTCAGTTTCCATTTGATCAAGGGCACGCACGACCTTTGGCCAGTACCATGTGTAAACGCTAGGGCGGACTGGGCTCTCGCCTTTTTCAAGCGCCATGTTTACGGTTATTTCAAACACCGTATCAGCCAGCGCTAGGCGGCGCAGCCCGTCCCAGCGTTTTGGGCCTGATTTGGGGTAAAGTTTTTTCTTGCCGACGAAATCTAAGTATTCGGCAACCGTTTGGCTGCCATACAGAACAGTTCCGTCCTTTAAAGCCAAGCTCGGCACTTTATGAAGTGGGTTGATAGCGGCAATCGAATACCCGTCACGCATCGGATAAATCGGCACGAAT
>JANLSL010000276.1:0-3608 GCA_031362385.1 Alphaproteobacteria bacterium
CTCCCATGGCCACAATCAGATTCAGCCCCATCGGTGGCGTAAGGTAGCCAATTTCCAGGTTCACGGTCATCATGATGCCAAAGTGAACAAGATCAATCCCATAACTTTGCGCCATTGGCGGCAACAGTGGCGAAAGAATCAAAATGGCAGATCCTGCATCGAGGAAGCAGCCCACCACCAGCAAAAACAAATTCACCAGCAAGATGAACATGATTTTAGAGTCGATGTAGCCCGTCAACCATTGAACAATGTGATTGGGAACTTGCTCGTAGGTCAGGAAGACATTCAGCGAAAGTGCTATGGCTAAGATGGGAAATAAACTTCCCATCATGTTCGAAGTTTCACCCACGGTGCGCCAGATCAAGCGGCTCATATCAGCGACGGTCGCGTTAAAGCCGCGCATGTCGGCGCGTACAAGGTGCATGAATCCATGCTTATGCACAAAAGTTTCCACCAAAATCGCAGTTAACACAGCCACCGCGGCAGACTCGGTGGGTGTGAAAACACCAGAATAAATACCCCCTAAAATCACCACTGGTGTCAGTAGCGCGCCAATGGAACTGACGAAACTGCCCACGATCTCTGTTGTCGACCACCACGTGCCGCGATCACGCTGCCAATTGATAGCCATGGAATAGCTCGCGAATACGGCCAGCAGAAGCAAACCAGGCCCAATGCCTGCAATGAATAAATCGGCAATCGATGCTTGCGTCATGATGCCGTAGAGAATGAGCGGAATGCTGGGTGGAATAATAATTCCTAATGTTCCACCGGCGCACAGCATGCCAATCGCAAAAGTGCGCTGATACCCGGCTTTGATCAGCGCCGGGTACATAATCGAGCCCACGGCCAACAGCGTGACAATCGACGAGCCTGAGATGGCGGCAAACACGCCGCAGGCCAACAAGGCTGCAACAGATAATCCGCCAGGCACGGGGCGCATCAGGGCCCGCATCAGATTTATCAGCCGCTCGGCGATTGAGCCTTGCGACATAATCGCCCCGGCTAAAATATACAGCGGTACGGAGAGCAACACGTCGCGGTTGGACGCGTCCCACATATCGTAAAGAACATTTTTCAGTTCACCGCCGCCCCAAAAATAATAGGCAGCAAAAGTGGCCACGCCGAGGATGACGACAATATTTTGCCGTAAAATCAGCAGCCCGATCAAAACAAACGGCAGCGCGAACCCCGCCACAGTCGCGCTCATGAGCGCTCTCCTTTGGCGGGGCTATCGTTTGCATGCAGAATTTCTTTGACTTGCTCTTCAGTCATCTCTGCACCCTCGCCTGAGGGCGCAGGCTTGATTTCGGGGTATAGGCCATACAAAAAATGCCGCAGGGCGACGAACCCGAACCCAATCGCCAGTGTCATCTGCACCGGCCAAATCGGGTTGCGCAGGACGGGTGAGACATCCCTAAGCTCAAAGCTTTCAAGGCTGACGAGCGTGGCGATCACAGAAATGAAGGCGCAGAACAACGCAAACCCAAATTCGCTGAGACGGTTCAGCACCCCATCAAAGCGGGCAGGGAGCACTTTATCGGCAAACCGTGGGCGGTAATGGCTGCCTGAAGCCGAGGCCAGGCCAATTCCAATGTACGAGACGATGATCATGCCAATCACGCCGACTTGCGGTGCGCCAAAGGCCCCCGAGCCGGTGATCACGCGTTTGAGCACGTCGTACACCAGTGCGCCGGCCATCACCATAAAAGCCGCGAAACACAAGAACTGCTCAAAAATCCGCAAGTGGTTCAGGAACGTTTTGGCAAACTGCATGTCTCCCCCATCGCGCATCAGTACCGGGCATCATAAAGCATGGCCCAGAAATTCGGCAGTGATCAAATTTTTATGCTTTCTTAGCGAACGCGCGCTTGCCCACCTGGATCAGCTCATAGATCTCGCGGCCGCGCCCGCCAATTTCTTTTAAGATCGATTCATGTGTTGGTTTGGTGGCCGCGACCCACAAGGCACGTTGTTCGGGCGTAAGCGCATGAATCCGCATGCCATCCTTGATCAGGCTTTGGCGCAGCATCAATGCGTGGCTGCGCAAATCGACCCGCGCCTGGTCAATCCCCACAAACGAGGTCTGGAAAGCGGTTTGTTGCGCCGGTGTCAGGCTTTGCCACCACGCCAAACTCGCCAGTTGAATGCCCTGATCGTAGCACTGGCCAATTTCAGTGACATCGCTCGCAAAGGCTTTAAAGCCGTAATAGAAGAACGTCAGGCTGGAGAGCCCGCCGTCCACTAACCCGGTTTGGAGGGCGGGCGCGATATCTGCGATGCCTAAGGCCACCGGGTTGGCACCCACCGCCATCAAGAATGCTTGGGCGGCGTAATTGGGCGAGCCACGAATTTTCATAAATTTGATATCGGCCGGAACCAGCACGGGCTTTTTTGTGTACAACGTGTTCCAGCCCACTTCCGACCACAGCAGGAACTTGAGGCCTTTTTCTTGCAGCAGTTCGTCAAAGTGTTTGGCCAGAAAATGATCAAACACAAAGTCCACTTCTTCCGTGCTGTCGAACAGAAAGGGAATCATGGGGACTGACGCTTCGGGAATGGTGCCCGCCAAGCCCCACATGGTGATGCCACCAATCTGCACGCGGTTGCGGCGCAAGGCGGTGAGCATTTGCTCTTCGCTGCCGGTTTCCCCACGCAAAAAATATTCCACGGTGATGTCGGGGTAAGCCGTCATCTTAGCTTTGAACGCGTCCCAGTGTTTGTCCCACGGTGAGTTCGCCAAAGCTTGCGCAGTTATTTTGGCCGTTATGGACGCGGCACGGCTGTCTGATGGCAGGCTTGCGCCAGCTAATGCCGTTGCGGCGGTCGTCAACAGTTCGCGGCGCTTCATCAGCCACTCCAATTGAGGGAGATCAGTGTCATCATCTGGCGCTTGTCATACAAGCCTGGATTTAGCGACTGTGGCCGTTAAACTACGCACTCATTAGAGCAAGCGGCGTTAAGTTAGAATTGGGCTGCTTGCTCTAAGGTATTGTTTGGTCGCGTCGTTTTTGCGGAAAACCGGTGCCCACTTTCCCGCACGACGCTCTAGCCTGCGCGCGCCTGGCTTCGCAGCCCAAACCTCAACCCCGCCGAGGACTGGACACAGCGGTTTTGCCGTGCCATTTCACGCTTGCTATAGACTTGCTATATATATGTGTAACCTTGCGTTAAGCGGCCTGGCTTTATAACTAGCGCCGCCCCTGGTGGGGGATCGTCTAACGGTAGGACCGCGGACTCTGACTCCGCTAGTCTAGGTTCGAATCCTAGTCCCCCAACCAACCACACTTTCCGATTTTGGCACTGGCGTTTGGACCACCGGATAGTGGCGGTATGCCGCCACTTTTTGAAGGTATCGCAGCTCTAGATTTTCTCTCCGCGCGCCTCAATGGCGGATTTCTATGATTGCGCCCTGATTTCTCTCCGGAGAGAGATTCGCCACTGGCATACTTGGTTTTTTGTGGGCTGTTTTTCGCGCGCATTTCAGTGGTTCTGCTGTCCCTTCTAAAAACCTCATCCTGCTTGAACCCCGTGTGGATCACGGGTAAGCCGGAACGGGATGAGATCGTATTTCCAAATTCTACTTTATATTCTGGCTTCGGCCTTCA
>JANLSL010000324.1:0-3840 GCA_031362385.1 Alphaproteobacteria bacterium
CCCCCTCTTGCGCCGCCGCCGGATTTTTCCAGCGTCGCAATTTGTTGCTATGGTCCGGCCATGGCTGATCAAAAATTCCCTGTGGCTGAATTTTCTGGAACCGACCTTAGCTGTCGGCGCGGCGGACGCATGGTGTTTGCGAATTTGTCGTTTCGCATCACATCAGGCCAAGCCCTGATGCTGCGCGGGCCCAATGGAAGCGGGAAAACCACCCTGCTGAGATTGATGGCAGGTCTGGCCCGCGCTGTGACGGGAACACTGAGCTGGGATCAGGTCGACATCGCCGATGATCTTTGCGCCCATGGTACGCGCTTAGGCTTTGCTGGACACCTTGATGCGGTAAAGTCTGCGCAGACCGTGCATGAAAACTTGGCGTTCTGGGCAAACTTGCGCGCAGAGGCCGACAGCGCTCACGCACTTGAAACATTTGGCTTATCGCACCTTTCAGATATTCCGGGTCGCGTGTTGTCGGCGGGGCAGCGTCACCGCGTGGCCTTGGCGCGCGTGGCACTGAGTAATGCACCATTATGGTTGCTCGACGAACCAACCAACACCTTAGATGACAGCGCGCTGAGCGCCTTGCGCACCACGCTTAACACTCATTTACAGCGCGGCGGGATGCTGGTGATGGCCAGTCACGGCGAGGCGCTGTTGCCCCAAGCCCGTACGCTGGATCTACGCAGTGTGCTGCCAACACCGGGGACCACGTGAACGGATTTAGCACCATTTTGCGACGCGAGTTGACGCTGGCCCTGCGCAGCCAAGGCGATGTCATGACCGTGATTTCGTTCTTCGCAATCGCAGCGGCACTTTTTGCATTTGGTGTGGGCCCGGAATTGAACGTGCAAGCGCGCATTGCCCCGGGGGTGGTGTGGACCACAGCGCTGTTGGCTGCACTGTTGTCATTAGAGCGATTGTTCGCGCTTGATTATGAAGACGGAACACTTGATCAACTGATTTTAAGCGGGGTCGAGCCCGTGGCCATGGTGCTGGCGAAAACGATTGCACATTGGTTGACGACAGGTGTCGCCCTGTTAGTCGCCGCACCCTTTGTCGCACTCGCGTTACAGCTTCCTGTAAAAGCTTATGGCGCACTGATGATTTCATTGGTGCTGGGAACACCTATCCTCAGCCTGATCGGTGCGGTCGGTGCGGCGCTGACATTGGGCGCAAAACGCGGCGGGGTGTTACTGTCGCTGCTGGTATTGCCGCTTTATATTCCGGTGCTGATTTTCGGTGCCGCTGCCGTCGATGGCGCCATTTTGGGTGTGCCCAGCACAGCCCCCTATACCGTTTTGGGTGGCCTTTTGATTGCGTCGGTGACGTTATGCCCCTGGGCAGCGGCCAGCGCTCTGCGTCATGCCCTGGAATAACCTTTTCGGCGACGTTTTATTGAGGAAAATCATAGACTTGCGTGGCCTTTCCCGCCACACTTAGACAAGCTTTGAAACGCGCTTGAGCGAGTCAAAGCAGAATGCGAAAACACCAGCCCAATGCACCGGTTTGCCAACCCCACCGTTTTTATGAGAATCGCCAACGCGATCTTTCCGTGGGCGGCTGGCGTTAGCCTTGTGTGCTTCGTGGTCGGCGTGCCCTTGGCACTTTTCATTTCACCGCCAGATTACCAACAAGGCGACACGGTGCGCATAATGTATGTGCACGTTCCCGCCGCCTGGATGGGCCTGATGGTTTACGGTGTGATGGCGGTCTCAAGCGCGGTTTATTTGATTTGGCGGCACACAGTTGCCCACATTGTGGCGCGCGCCTCGGCCCCGGTGGGGGCCATGTTCACAGCGTTGTGTCTGGTCACGGGAATGCTGTGGGGCGAACCGATGTGGGGCACGTGGTGGGTGTGGGATGCACGCCTGACCTCGATGCTGATTTTATTTTTCTTGTACCTTGGCTATATCGCGCTGGGTGATGCATTCGAAGATCAAGAACGCGGCGACAAGGCATCAGCCCTGTTGGCTTTGGTGGGGTCGGTCAATTTGCCCATCATCCATTTCTCGGTCGAATGGTGGAACACGCTGCATCAACCTGCGATCATGGGCCTGGCAGGATTTACGGTTAATGCTGCCATGCTGCGGCCCCTCCTGCTGATGGTAGTGGCGTTTCAAACTTTTTATATCGCAGTGCTGATTATTCGTCTGCGCGGCGAATTATTGGCGGCAAAAATTCGCACCGTTCGTTTCAACCTCGCGGCGGCGGAATAACTAATGGAAAGCATCACCGCGTTTTTGCACATGGGCGGCTACGCACAATTTGTGTGGCCTGCCTATATCATTGCACTGATCGGGCTGGGCGGCGTTTTATGGCAATCACTGGCATCGTGGAAAACTCGAGAGACTGAGTTCAACGCCTTGAAATCTAAGCGCGACACTTCATCAAATGGTTCAGTGTCATGACGCGTAAACGCCGCAGGCTTTATTTCGTCGGCCTCGGACTGTTGGGCCTGTTCACCGCCACAGCGCTGATGTTGACCGCGATGGAAGACAACTTGGTGTTTTTCTTCAGCCCCACCGAGATGAAAGATCGTGCGGTGGCCCCCGAGCAGCGATTGCGCATTGGCGGCTTGGTTGAAGAAGGCAGCGTTGTAAAAGACGGCGATACGGTGCGCTTTTCCGTGACCGACACCATCGAGAAATTGAATGTGCAATACACCGGAATTTTGCCCGACCTGTTTCGTGAGGGCCAAGGCATCGTTGCCGAAGGTAAAATGGGCAAGAATGGTGTTTTCATGGCCAGTGATGTGCTGGCCAAGCACGATGAAAACTACATGCCCCCCGAAGTGGCCGAAGCATTGAAAAAAAGTGGCCAGTGGAAACCAGACATTCAGGCCAAGGCTGACATTGTAAAATGATTATTGAGCTTGGACATTTCGCGCTTGTTCTGGCGCTGCTGGTCGCGCTGGTTCAGGGCACCCTGCCCCTGGTGGGTGCTGCACGCACCAACACCGCCTGGATGGCGATGGCTGGCCCGGCCGCGCTGGTTCAATTTCTGTTATGCGGGTTTGCTTTTGCGGCATTGATGCATGCTTATATTGTCTCGGATTTCTCGGTCATTGCGGTGGCTGAGAACTCACACACCGCCAAGCCGCTCCTTTATAAAATATCGGGCGTGTGGGGGAACCACGAAGGCTCGATGATTTTGTGGGTGACGGTGTTGAGTTTATTTGGCGCCGCCGTTGCTGCGTTTGGGAACAACCTTCCCCTCAGCTTGAAAGCGCGCACGTTGGCTATACAGGGCCTGATTGGTGTCGGCTTCCTTGCTTTTATATTGTTTACTTCTAATCCGTTCTTGCGTCTTGACCCCGCACCGCTGCAAGGCAACGGGCTAAATCCATTACTCCAAGACCCCGGCCTCGCGTTCCACCCACCCATGCTGTACCTGGGCTATGTTGGGTTTTCGGTCGCATTCTCGTTTGCCATTGCGGCACTTCTGGAAGGCCGGGTTGATTCGACCTGGGCGCGCTGGGTGCGACCATGGGCGTTGGCGGCATGGATGTTCCTGACCTGTGGCATTGGGCTTGGCAGTTGGTGGGCCTATTATGAGTTGGGCTGGGGCGGCTGGTGGTTTTGGGACCCGGTCGAGAACGCTTCTTTCATTCCGTGGCTGACGGGAACGGCTTTACTGCATTCAGCCATTGTCGTTGAGCGGCGCGAAGCTTTGAAAAGCTGGACCATTTTGCTGGCGATCATCACTTTTTCGCTCAGTTTGTTGGGCACGTTCTTGGTGCGCTCGGGCATTCTGACTTCCGTTCATGCCTTTGCCGCCGACCCGACGCGCGGCGTGTTCGTGTTGATGTTGCTGGGCATCGCAATCGGTGGATCGTTCACATTG
>JANLSL010000349.1:0-1806 GCA_031362385.1 Alphaproteobacteria bacterium
CAAATGCACTGCTACCGTGCCGATGAAATGCTGCAAGTCTTGGATATGGCCAAGGAATTCGGCTACCGCGTGACCATGTTCCACCATGCTGTCGATGCCTACAAAATTCGCGATGTGTTGGCCAAAGAGGGTATCTGCGGCGCAATGTGGTCAGATTGGTTCGGCTTCAAGATGGAATCCTACGACGGCATCCCCGAAAACATTGCGCTCATGGATAATGCGGGTGCGTGTGCTGTGGTCCATTCAGACTCTGGGGTTGGCATTCAACGTTTGAACTTTGATGCCGCCAAAGCCATGGCAGCTGGGCGCCGCATGGGTTTGAACATCACCGATGGTCAAGCCATCAAGTGGATTACGCTCAACCCGGCCAAATCGATTGGCGTCGATGACAAAACCGGCTCGCTTGAACCAGGCAAAATGGCTGATGTCGTGGTGTGGAGCGGCACCCCATTGAGTGTCTACAGCCATGCCGAGAAAGTTTTCATCGACGGCGCGTTGACCTACGATCACGACAAGCCCGACATGCAGGCGCGCGGTGACTTCGAAGTTGGCAATGTAAACAAGGAGGACGTGCGATGAATACTGTGCATGTTCGCGCAGCTATCGCTGCGGTTATTATTTTTTCTGCCACCTCAGTTACAGCCGCATCCGTGGCGATTACCAATGCCACGCTTCATACCGTGACAAAGGGCACCATTTCGAATGGCACGGTGATGTTTGATAACGGTGTTATTACGGCTGTCGGTGCCGGGCTTGTACTGCCACCTGGCGCAACAGTCATTGATGCCAAGGGTGGGCAAGTCACGCCGGGATTGATTAACGCGTTCACACATGTCGGCATTCTTGATGTCGAGACAGTCAGAACCACCAATGACACCGAGGCTGATACGCCGTTTTTTAGCGCGGCGTTTGATGTGGCCCCTGGTGTCAAGTCAAACTCGATCATGATCCCAATCACGCGTCGTGGTGGTGTGACGCGCGTGATAGCGGCACCTGACTATAGCAAGTCAATGTTTGCCGGGCAGGGCGCACTGGTTGGCCTCGGCGAAGGACCTGCGTTTAGCATTGTAGCCAAAGTTGCCATGTTCATGAGCGTGAGCGAGACCGGAAAGCGCCTCGGCGGCGGCTCGCGCGGGGCGCAGTGGACGTTCTTGCGCCAAGCGTTTGCCGATGCGCGCTTTTATGAACGCAACAAAAGCAATTTCGATAGCGGCAATGCGCGTGAAACAGTTTTACCACGGCTTGATCTCGAGGCCTTGCTGCCGGTGTTGAATGGCAAGTTACCCCTGGTTGTTGATGCGCGTAGCGCAATGGACATTCGCTCGGCCCTCAGTATGGCGGGGGAATACAAACTCAAGATTATTCTGATCGGCGCACAAGAAGGCTGGATGGTGGCGCCTGAGATTGCCAAAGCAGGGGTGGCGGTGATTCTTGATCCCACCAACAATCTGCCGACACGGTTCGATTCACTCAACTCCACGCTGGATAACGCGGCCAAGCTACACGCGGCGGGCGTGAAGGTGGCTTATGCAGTGATGGGCGAGCAAGTTGCGTATAATGCCCGCAACCTGGCGCAGTATGCAGGCATCGCAGTAGCTAATGGTGTGCCGCGCGATGCAGCGTTAGCAGCAGTGACCAAAATACCGGCTGAGATGTGGGGCATTCCAGCTGGGGCACTGGAGCCCGACAAAATCGCTGACATAGTAGTATGGGATGGCGACCCACTTGAAGTCACCAGTGCGCCGACCCGGGTGTTTATCGCAGGGCGCGAGCAAAACCTGGAAACCCGCCAAACCAAACTGCGTG
>JANLSL010000367.1:0-3335 GCA_031362385.1 Alphaproteobacteria bacterium
GGCCACTTTCACGACACACGCGGCTTGGCCCTGGCCAATGTGTTCGCTGCCCTGCAACAGGGTGTGACGCGGTTTGACGCGTCGCTGGCCGGCATTGGGGGCTGCCCACATGCGCCGGGTGCCAGCGGCAACGCGTCAACCGAAGACTTGGCCTTCATGCTGGAAGCCGGCGGCATAGATACTGGACTGGACATCAGAGCCTTATTGACCTTGCGCGCCAAAGTGGTGGGCTGGCTGGCTGGTGAGGCCACCCATGGTGCGATGTGGCGCGCGGGCCTGCCTAAAAATTTCACGCCTGCCTTGGTGCGTTGACCCAGTATGACCCCGCTACCCCAAGGAGAAAAACGAATGAATGAATCCGCCATCGCCACCGCCACCAAGGCCCTGCCCCTTGAAGGTCTTCGCGTGATTGAATTCACCCACATGGTAATGGGGCCTACCTGCGGCATGATCCTGGCCGATTTAGGTGCCGAAGTCATCAAAATCGAACCCCCCGGCGGCGACAAAACTCGCAATTTGCCAGGCCTGGGCATCGGTTTTTTTCGCAGCTTCAACCGCAACAAAAAAAGCGTGGTGCTTGACATCACCGCCTCTGAGGGGCAGGCGACCGCCAAGGCACTCATTGCCACCTGTGACATCTTGCTCGAGAACTTCCGCCCCGGCCTGATGAGCAAACTGGGGCTTGACTACGAAAGCCTCAAAACCGCCCACCCACGACTGATCTATGTGAGCCACAAAGGCTTTTTGCCCGGCCCCTATGAAAACCGTCTCGCGCTAGATGAAGTGGTGCAAATGATGGGTGGCCTGTCTTACATGACAGGCCCAGAGGGCCGCCCCTTGCGCGCGGGCACCTCAGTGAACGACATCATGGGCGGCATGTTTGGTTCCATTGGGGTTTTAGCGGCATTGCGTGAGCGTGATACAACTGGGCTGGGCCAGGAGGTTCAAAGCGCGCTGTTTGAGAACTGCGTGTTTTTGAGTTCCCAGCACATGCAGCAGTTTCAGATGACCGGCGAGCCACCGCCTCCCATGCCGTCGCGCATCTCCGCATGGAGCGTGTACGACGTGTTTACGCTGGATCAGGGCGAGCAGTTGTTCATTGGTGCAGTCAGCGACAAGCAATGGTTTACGTTGTGCCATGTGCTTCGCAGCGACGAACTGGCGCAAGATCCTCGCCTACAAACCAATGTTCAGCGCGTCGCCGTACGCCCCGAATTGTTAGTGCGTTTAGGCGAGATCCTCCAACACCGGCAGGTAGCCGAGTTGTCGTTCAAACTGGAAGCAGCAGGCGTACCCTACGCGCCCATCATGCGTCCTGACCAATTGGTGACAGACCCACATCTGCTAGCCAGCGGCGGCCTTGTACCCATGAAGACCGACGACGGTGGCACTACCAATGTGGTCTTACTGCCGCTGATCATGGGCGGACGCCGACCTGGTGTGCGCCTGCCGTTGGCCCAAGTTGGTGAGCACACCGACCAAGTGCTAGCCGAACTCAATTTACCCTGAACCATTAACGATAAAAAAGGCCTAGTCGTGACAGAAAAAAACTTAAACATTTCACGTCGCAGTAGCCTGTACTGGCTCGCTGGTACCGCACTCTCGTTGACGTTGCCCACCGCAACTGCTTGGGCGCAAAGCGACAAGCCACTGCGCGTCATATTGCCCGTGGGTGCAGGCTCCGGCGTAGACACCATCGCGCGAGCCAGCATCGCGTCGCTTATCAAGGCACTTGGGGGGCAGCCCGTAGTGATTGAAAATTTGCCTGGCGCGGGAGGTATCACCGGCGCGTCTGCAGTGGCCAAAGCCGCACCGGATGGGTTGACGATTGGCATGGTATCGAACAACCATGTCATCAACCCTAGCGTCTATAAAAAGCTGCCGTACGACACGCTCGCTGACTTCACAGCAATCACAGTAATGGGCTCAACGCCGCTCGTGTTGGTGGTGAACCCGGCCAAAGAGGCGGCCACCAACGTCAAGGAATTGGTGGCCCTGCTGAACGCCAAACCTGATGCCTACAACTACGCTTCGTCGGGCAACGGTACCGTGATTCACCTCGCGGGTGAAATGTTTGTGGATGAGGCCAAAGTAGCGATACGCCACATTCCCTACAAAAGTACTGGGGCCATGCTGACCGACCTCATTGGCGGCCAGGTTGAGATGGGCGTGGTGGCCTTGCCCGCTGTACAGGCACATCTCAAAAGCGGCGCATTGCGTGCGATTGGCCTGTGTGGTAAGGCGCGCACGCCAGCCATGCCCGATCTACCCACTATTGCCGAGCAGGGCTTGCCCAACTATGAAATTGAAGGCTGGTTTGCCGTGCTTGCCCCGGCCAAATTGCCAGCTGATCAGGTAAAGCGTATTCGCGACGCATTCGTTACAGCGTTCAACGCTCCAGAGGTTAAAGATGTGATGGCCAAACAGGGCAATATCATTAACCCAACCACGCCAGAAGCCGCTACCTCGTATTTCCAATCACAAATGATGCGTTACGCAGCACTTGCGAAAAAGAAAGGAATCACACTGGATTGACATCACCCTTTTTAATTAAAGTGGTCTCAACATGTTGGACTATGCAGAGTTCATTTCGGTGCGTGGCATCCGACGGCCATACGCCAAAACTTCCTTTCATTGATGAAGCAGGGTCAGTGAATTAAGCTTCATTGTCGCGCGTGGGCGAGCTGTCCAGTCACTTCCATGTATCGGTAGGGGTGGCCAGATTGCTCCCGCATTTGAGCGAAAAAAGTAGGTTATGGCGCAGCAGTGCGTCGTCCTGCGCGAAGGCTGCCCACAGGGCCGCCACAACGAAGGCGGCAGCTCATCCAGCAGGCCGCTTCAGCCGACACCCGCAAAGGTAGGCGAAAGTCCCTGGCGTTGATCAGGCATAAACTTCAACTTCTCTTTGCCGCCCGATAGTTGTTCTTGAATCGTTCGGGCACCCGTTCATCAAAGCCAAAAGCCACGCGCTGAACCTCCGAACTGTCAGTCGGTTGATGCCCCACACCCAGAGCTGATGCCCGCGGCGCGGGGATGGCCACCACGGTGCCGGCCAGGCGTCCCAACCCAGTAATTTCGCATTCCACTAAATCGCCAGGATCCACAGAGCGCGAATGGCACGGAGTGCCCATTAGAATAATGTCGCCCGACACCAGCGTGATATGGCGGGCGATATCGGCGATCACATAGTGCGGACCCCAGATGGTCTCATCACCAATGTGCGCCTCTTGCACCACCAAACCGTTACGGTAGGTGCGTTGGGTCTGCTCAAACAGGTTCACGCCTTTAACGATGCCAGGTCCAATCGGCAAAAGGGTGTCGGCGCCCTTGACGCG
>JANLSL010000373.1:0-3485 GCA_031362385.1 Alphaproteobacteria bacterium
CTTGGGTTCCTTCCCATTTTGGGATTTTGGATGATCCCATTAGGGTTGGCGGTCTTGGCAATCGATTTTCCACCCGCGCGGCGCCTGGGGCGGCGGTTGATCGTCGGCGTCGGGCGCACATTCAAGCCACGCCGCAGTCGCTGATGGAGTCTATCTCAGTGCATTCTCAATCAGGTAGTTACCGATATCAGCAGGCTTGAGCTTCGTCACTTTAGGCTGCTCACCGGCCATCGCCTGTTTCATCACCATGTGGCTTTCCACATCGAGGGGGTTAACCTTGAACACACTGCGCGCACCCTTGAGCTTCGGATAATACTTGGGGTCGATCATTTTCAAGCGTAGTGCCAAGCGCGCCAACATTTCTTCTTCACCATCAATCTCAGGCACGTCGCGTTTAGCGATCACTTTCCAGTCAACTTGGCCCATCGCTGCGTTGTCGATCATGGCTTTGGCCACCTCAGCCACAGGTGCTGTCGTCAGGGCCACCATGTAGATGTGCTTACTAATTCCGCTGTCCGAACCCCACTCTTGTAGCGATTTGCTCGCGGCTACGATAATGGTCGGCATTACTTACTCAGCCGCCATGGTACCAGTCTGCGACCAGTTGAGAATTTTCGCGCCCAGCATGCGCCCGAGCGTGAGCGCGCCTGATACTGATGAGCCACCCAAATACGCGTTACCGAAAATGCCCATGCCCAGCATTTCGCCAACAGCATATAAATTCGCGATTGGCTTTTTGCCCGCATCAAGGACGCGCAAATTGGTATCAACCGTAATGCCCGCAAAGCTGACAACGCTCATGGCAAAAAGCTTCACAGCGTAGAACGGCCCAGTGGTAATGGGTGCTGGCATATAGGTGCGCCCAAACGCATCTGACCCCACACTGTGCCCCGCGTTATAACGCGCAACGGTTTCTTGCAATGCCTTGGCAGGCATGCCGGTTGCAGCGGCCAGCTCGGCTAGTGTGTTTGCTTTGCGATAATTTTCGTTGGTCGCAAACGCGCGCTCAACTTTGTCTGCGGGCCACAGAAAGTACGGTGTCGATTTATCAACAATCGCTTGGTCATAAACGCACCAGCAGGCCCAATCATCCTGCCCCATCAGCGCGCGTTCGCGCCAATCAGGGCTGGTGTTGTCTTCAGCCATAAAGCGTTCGCCCTTTTGATTGACGAAAATTTCCCAGGGTTGACGCATGCCTGGTTGGCTTTTGGTGTGAATCCAAACTTTGTTAGGGTCGTCGATGCACTGCGTGCCGCCAAACGTGCAGATGACTTCTTCGCCACCTTCCAACTGCGCGCCATGTTTACGCGCAACTTGAATACCCGTGCCTAGTGAATAAGGGTTGGTCCAGACCCGCCGCGGACGGCCATGAATCTCGCGCCACATCGCATCGTTGTAAGCGTAGCCACCGCAGGCCAGCACAACATTGCGGCCTTGAATATCTTCGCTTTTACCATCAGCAGTTTTCACCTTAATGCCGTGGACGCCCTTCGCGCGGTCGGTCAGCACATCAAGCATTTCAGTTTTCAGACGCAAGGTCACATTGCCCTTCGCGATCTCGGCTTCAAACACCGGCTTGAGCACATCGATGTAACCGATGCCTTGATTGGCGGGCGTACAAATGCGCGGTGCGTCATAGGGCTCATGGCCCGCAATCGCGACCGGGGCGGTTTCCGGATATTTCAGGCCAATGCTCATCAACCACTCAAAGGCATCGGCGGCATTGTCTTGCCACAGGCGCATCATTTTATGATTGCCAGTGCCATGATTGATGCGCAGGCCATCCTTAAAATGGCGCTCTGGCGAGTCTTCAATATTTTTGCTGCGCTGCAGCGAAGTTCCTGCGGCACTGAATGAGCCCGACGAGAAATGCAGAGTTCCCCCAATGCGGTCTGAGGCTTCGACCACCAGAACTTTGGCCCCGCGCTGCGCGGCCTGAATGGCCACGGGCAGGCCCGCTGTACCAGCCCCGACAATGATGACATCCCAGATTGTGGTCATGAATTAAGCCTCCTTAAATTCGACGTGATACAGCACAGCAGGACTTTGAATTTCGTGCAAGTACGATGGTGGAACGCGGTCAGAAATGACCGCCTTTTCCGGCGCTTGAACGCAAAACTATCCACACCCATATCCACAGAATAAGACTGGCCTTGTATTGGCCTGTAAAGGCCTATTCCATCCCAGGTCTAGGTCCGCTATAGCGTGGCACCAAACGCCGATTTGGCGGGCTTTTCAAGGGGCTTGGGGGCCTCTGTTTTGGTTTTAAACATGAGCCAACAGTAAACTGTTGCAAGCTCTAGCCGGTGTGATGTTGAGAACAAGATGAACAAACCAGTCGTGTTAAAATCGCACAACGCCAAACTTAATAAATTGGTCGAGGACATGGCGGCCTTGTGCAAACCCGATCACATCCATTGGTGCGACGGCTCGGACGAGGAATACAAAGCACTTTGTGTTCAGATGGTTGAAGCCGGAACTCTGATCCCGCTGAACGAACGAAAACGCCCCGGTTCATTTCTGGCCCGTTCCCACCCCAGCGACGTTGCGCGCGTTGAAGACCGCACCTTCATCTGCAGCGCCAAAAAAGAAGACGCCGGTCCGAATAATAACTGGACCGAACCCAATGAGATGAAGAAAACCCTGAATGGTCTATTTGATGGCTGCATGCGCGGCCGCACCATGTACGTCATCCCTTTCAGCATGGGCCCCTTAGGTTCATCGATTTCACACATCGGTGTTGAGATCACGGACTCGCCCTACGTTGTGATCAGCATGCGCACCATGACGCGCATGGGGGGGAAAGTTCTAGACGTATTGGGTAATGGCGATTTCGTGCCCTGCCTGCACACCGTCGGTGCGCCATTAAAGCCAGGCGAGAAGGACGTTGCTTGGCCCTGCAATCACACCACCAAATACATTGTCCACTTCCCTGAAGAACATGCCATTTGGTCCTATGGCAGCGGCTATGGCGGTAATGCGCTGCTGGGCAAAAAGTGTTTCGCCTTACGCATTGCTTCGGTGATGGCGCGCGAAGAAGGCTGGCTGGCCGAACACATGCTGATTGTGGGTCTTGAATCGCCCAAAGGCGAAAAGACCTACCTGGCGGCAGCTTTCCCCAGTGCCTGTGGCAAAACCAACTTGGCGATGATTATTCCACCGCAAGGATTTGAAGGCTGGAAAGCCTGGACGGTCGGCGATGATATCGCCTGGCTGAAACCAGGAGCGGATGGAAAGTTATATGCCATCAACCCAGAAGCGGGCTACTTCGGCGTCGCACCTGGTACATCATTGAAAACTAATCCCAGCGCCATGACGTTGCTGGAAAAAAATGTTGTGTTCACGAACGTGGCACTGACCGACGATGGCGATGTGTGGTGGGAAGGCATGACTGATACCCCTCCTGCTCACCTGATTGATTGGATGGGTCAGGAGTGGACGCCAGCAACCGGCAAGCCAGCCGCGCACCCCAATGCGCGCTTTAC
>JANLSL010000380.1:0-8084 GCA_031362385.1 Alphaproteobacteria bacterium
CAACTGATGCGCGCCTGTGTCGAGTTGGCCAAAGACTGGCGCACCGACCGCTACTTGCGCCGCTTGGAAGCGATGATGGCGGTGGCTGACAAAGACGTGTCGTTGATTTTAACCGGCACCGGCGATGTGCTGGAACCGGCAGATGGCCTTATTGGCATTGGTTCAGGCGGGGCCTATGCGCTGTCGGCAGCGCGCGCATTGATTGATATCGAAACCTTAGACAGCGAAGCCATTGCCCGCAAAGCGATGGGCATTGCCGCTGATATTTGCATCTATACCAACCGCGATCTTACATTGGAATCGTTATAAATGCCGATTGTTGCGTTTTCACCCCGCGAGATTGTTTCCGAGCTTGATCGATTCATTGTGGGCCAGGCGGACGCCAAGCGCGCCGTGGCCATTGCGCTGCGTAATCGGTGGCGACGCCAACAGCTCCCCGAAGGGTTACGCGAGGAGGTTGTTCCTAAAAATATTCTGATGGTCGGGCCCACGGGTGTGGGCAAAACCGAAATTGCGCGCCGCTTGGCGAAATTGGCCAACGCGCCGTTTTTAAAAGTCGAGGCCACCAAATTCACTGAAGTTGGTTATGTGGGCCGCGATGTGGAAAGCATTGTGCGCGATTTGCTGGAAATTTCTTTGGCCATGACGCGCGAAAGAATGCGTAAAGAGGTTACCGCCAAAGCCGATATGGCCGCTGAAGAGCGCGTGTTGGATGCCCTGGTGGGCCAGAACGCCACGCCCGAAACGCGCCAGAAATTCCGTAAAATGTTGCGCGAGGGCGAGATCAACGACCGTGAGATTGAGATTCAGGTGCAAGAATCAGCCGTCGCGTCCATGCCCAGCTTCGATGTGCCGGGCATGCCTGGTGCACAAATGAGCATGGTCAATATCAGCGAGATGTTAGGTGGGGTGATGGGCAACCGCACCAAAACACGCAAAATGAGCGTGTCCCAATCTTACGAAGTGCTGGTGCGCGAAGAATCAGACAAACTGCTTGATCAAGATGCCATCACCCGCGAAGCGATTTCGGCAGTAGAGAACAACGGCATCGTATTTTTAGACGAGATCGACAAAATCACCGGGCGCGAAGGGGCGGGCGGGGCCGACGTCAGCCGCGAAGGCGTGCAGCGCGATTTATTGCCGTTGATTGAAGGCACGACGGTGAATACCAAGCACGGCCCGGTGAAAACAGACCATGTGTTGTTCATTGCATCGGGCGCGTTTCATTTGGCCAAACCATCCGATTTATTGCCCGAGCTCCAGGGGCGCTTGCCGATTCGGGTTGAGTTGAAGGCACTGACGCGCGATGACTTTGTGCGCATTCTCACGCAAACCGAAGCCAGCCTGATCAAGCAATATAAAGCGTTGATTGCCACCGAGAATGTGACGCTGGAGATTAGCGATGACGCCATTGAGTCAATCGCTGACTTGGCCGCCGACATCAACAAAAGTGTCGAGAATATTGGCGCGCGCCGGTTGCATACCGTGATGGAAAAGCTTCTGGAGGAAATTAGTTTTACGGCCACTGATCGCTCGGGCGAGAGCGTGAAAATCGACGCGGCTTATGTGAAGGCACAAGTGGGCGACCTAGCCAAGAAGGGCGACCTGAGTAAATTTATTCTTTAGCGCAAGCAGCGTTAAGTTGGGATCGGGCTGCTTGCTCTAATTATGTGTTGGAGCATCGCTTTTGCCGAAAACCGGAAGGCCACTTTTCGGCACGATGCTCTAGATTCTTGTTTTGTCGCGGCGTTTCAACAAAATATAAACAGCACCGCTGTTGCTTTGGTTTTTGTTGGCTTCGGTTACCGCCAAAATCAGCTGGCGCAAGGGTGCCGCATTGAGCCAGTGCATCAGCTCGGCCTTGATGCGCCCGCGCGGAATGTCAGCGTTTGGGTTGGTTGCACCCTTTCCAGTAATAACCAATAAACAGCGCGCGCCCCGTTCGGCTTTATGGCGCACAAAATAAACCAGCGCGCTGTGCGCTTGGGCCAGCGTCAAGCCATGCAGATCAAGCCGCCCATCACTCGGCATACGCCCTTTGCGAAAAGTCTTAGCCATTGATGCATCGAGATCGACCAGATGGCCCAGGTGGAGTGGTTTGTGGTGCGTGGCCCGATGTGTGGGCCGCGCTTCAGCTGCACCCTGCGCGCTAGCGGGGCGGCGGCTTGATGGCGCTGGCGGCGCACAATCAGCGCCAGCATCTTGATTTTCTGACAGGTGGCGGGATTTAAGCGGTGTGACGCTGCGGGTTACAAAGTCCCACAAGCGGCGTTCATCGGTGGTGAGTTTGCGCATTGAAAATTTAGCGCGAACCGGCGCCCTGCCGCCATTTACATGTTTAAGTCGCTGATCGTTTTATGGCCGGTGTCTTCGTCTTCGCCGCTACTGCTGCGGCCCTTAAAGGCGTTGTAGGCCTCGACCCCCTCCATTTCCATTTCGGGCAAGTAGCGCGTCACAAACGCCCGCCAGTCGCCCTCAGGCGAAACACAGCGCGTCTTGTTCATATAATTCAGCGTGACGACCAAGCCCCCCAACTTCCACAACAGATTCCAGTTGTGAAGGTTGTCGATGGCCGCATCTATTGCGCGGCGATACACGCGTTGAGAAATCCACGGGCGGATCACCATTAAATACAATATGACGCCGATCACCATAATTCCGGTGCCCAGCAATAAGTTCACCAACACCATCACCCCCGTCGACAAAATCAACATCGCCATCAGGGGGCCGACGTTTTCCCACGGGTTCCAAACCGGTGAGCGCGGATGGTTGAGGCGATCAAAGTCGACAAAAATACTCACGCGGTCGGCCTGGTAAGATTCCACCAGGCGCGCATAGAGCGCACGATCACGATCTTTTTTAGGGGGCTTTGCGTTCATTAAGGTGCCCGGCGTTTGCACAATATATCGCCGCCATCATAACGAGTTCGGCTGTAGGCGTGAACTTATTTAGGATTCCTTACCCGAAGATAAACTTGTTATGCAAATTTTTAAGGTTGTGCTGGCTTTGGTGCGGCGCGTGGAACCAACAAAAAATATCCCCCTGTGCTGCGCATCCGCGCGGCCTTGGCAAAAGCCGCCTCGCCAGCGCCCCAAAAATAGTCGCCCCGCACTGCACCTTGGATTGCCGCCCCGGTATCTTGGGCAACCACCAAACGCCGCAAAAGGGCCCGGTCAGGGTCGGTGGTGTTCAACCAAAGAAGCGATCCAAGCGGGATGAACTTTGGGTCAACCGCCATTGAGCGCTGCGGGGTGAGGGCCAGGGCACTTGCGCCAATGGGGCCAGCGCCTTCGATCTTGCGGAAAAAAATATAGCGCGCGTTTTGGATCATGAGCTCTTGGGCACGTTTGGGGTTGTCTTTGAGCCACGCCCGAACCGCAATCATTGAGGCGGTGCCTTGGGGAAGTGCCCCCTCATCAATCAAAATACGACCCAGCCCGCGAAAAGCATGGCCGTTGTGTCCGGCAAAGCCTACGCGCATGACCCCACCGTCGGGCAGCGTTACTTGCCCTGAGCCTTGAATGTGAAGCACGTGGACATCGACCGGATCGTCAATCCAGGCGACCACGTTGCTCTCGCTGGCAATTGCATTGCCAAGGTCAATCTCTTCCCGCGTGTAATACGGTTTGAGTTGTTGCCCAACGAGACGCCCCATGATGGTGCGGGGGACGTCGCTGCCCTCAAGCACTGATGGGGCAACAAAGTCTTTCAGATTTAGATTAATCAGGTTTTTCGGCACGCCATATAAAGGATATTGATAGGGGCCTTCACGGTTTAGCGAGCCGCGCAACGCGGCCTCGTAATATCCTGTGAACAGGCCTTCGGCTTTTTCGCTGCCCACCACCGCGTAGGGTTGATACGCAGTTTCAATGACGATGCGTAGCGCTTTGGTATTTGGTCCGGCGGCGATGATGGCGGCACATGCCCCCTGTCGATCAGCGGCAAGAACGAGCCGCTCGCCAATTTTTTGCGGCTCGGTATCATCATTAACTTGCGCACAGCTTTTTGAAATGGCGGGCAGTGCCTCGGCAAGCTTGTCATCGCCCCAGCCCGGAAGATCATCAAAGCTGCGGGGTTGATATAAAGCCGCTGGGGGTGGCGGGGGCGGTGTGAGAACCTGCACAACCTGCTTCGGCTTGATCAAAACTAAAGTGACGACGCTGCCGATCAGGCCGCCTGCGATCAATAAACCTAAAGTTCTCAGGCCCGCCTTGAATGGGGGGAGTTTAAGCATTGCGGGGCGTGGCCCGGCAGCGCGTTATTCAACGCTGCGCGTTGCCACCAACATCCAGTTGGGGTCGCGGGAACTGGTATCGCGCGAGAATGTCCACACGTCTGTGACACTTTCAACATGATCGGGGGAGCCTTCAACAATCTCGCCCGCGCTGTTCTTAACAACGTTCGACTGCTCGCTTTTGAAAACAACTTCGATATGCGCCGCTGTGCCTCGCATGGTCAGAGACTCGATTTTGGCGGGCTTTAAAACCACCAATTCGCTGATCAGCGTTTCACCGCGCTGCTCACGCTCCTGAACTGCGCCGGCGAACTGGGCATAAACCTCGGGGCTGAGCAGGGGGCGTAATGCATCAAGATTGTTTTTTGCGTACTCGGTGACAATCATCTCAAAGGCTTTTGCCGCACCTTTGAGAAAGCCTTCGGCTGAAAAAGAGGGATCAACCGCTTTAAGTTGAAGCATGCCGGGCTCAATCGGGGTTCCACGATACGCTGGCTCGATCTCTACGGTGGGGGCAGCACCGGTGCGCCGCGCGACACCAGGGGCCAAGCCGACAACGTTATCTGGTGCGCCGGGGCGCGCGACCGGCGCGGGCGCGTCACGGTTCGGCTCATGGCCCGTGCGACGGCCCAGCACATTGCGCAGACGCAAAACAATAAAGCCCGCCACCATGGCCAGGAGAATAATGTCGATAAACTGAAAGCCTTCCATGGCGTCTTTCGTCACATACGCGGCTGGCGTAAAAAAACTGTTCGAGAGAGCATCCGGCCCGATTTTTATTGAAAAAGAAAATGCAGGGCCAGCTTATCGCTAAAATCAACATAAGCGCCCTGGCCCCAAAGGGCAAGCAAGCCCAGATTCTACCCAGATGATGGCCAGATGATGAAGCTGCCCTGGGTTGATATCTTAAGCGGTTGAAAATACGGTTTCAGAGCGCACAAACCATTGGCCTGGCGGCGGACCGCTTGTAAGGGCTTAAAGGGCATGTTAGGTCCGCGCGCCTTTATATCCTGGTTGTTTTGAGCCGGGGGCAAGATTGTGCTTTTTTCCACCCGGGCTCAGCTAAGCCCTGCTTTTTGGATGGCGTTTCATGAGTGATGCATCGGCAAATGGACACGCGGCAAATGGACAGGCGGCAAATGGACAAGCAGCCGCTCCGGTCGGGATGGTTCCGATTCGCTTTCTCGGACAGTTTGTTCGCGATTTATCATTTGAGGTGCCCCATGCGCCGGAAATTTTTAATGATATCCGCCAGCGCGCGCCTGACATCCCTGTCAGCTTTGATGTTGCCACCAGGCATGTTGGTGGATCGACTTTTGAAGTCAGCATGAACGTCAACTTGCAGGCGAGCGTGGGTGAAAAGCCCGCGTTTATCCTTGAGTTGGTCTATGCGGGCTTGGTCGATGTTGATCTAAGTGCGGTTCCTGAAGATCAGCTTCATGCCGTGTTGCTGATTGAGATTCCGCGCTATTTGTTCCCCTTCGTTCGCCAAATCGTGGGCGATCTGACGGTCAACGGTGGCTTCCCGCCGCTGATGCTACAAATGATCGACTTCATGGATCTTTACCGCCGTAAGTTTGGCGATCAGCCCCAAAAAATAGAAATGCTTCCGGCGCAGGCTTAGAGCATCGCGCCAAAAAGTGGCCTTCCGGTTTTCGGCAAAGCGATGCTCCAACAAATAGTTAGAGCAAGCAAGCCGCGTTAAGTTGGGTAAGTTTTAAGCGCGCGACCACAGCGGGTTTTTGAGTTTACTAAGAAACGCTTTGTGCGCTTCAAGCTCATCAGTGGTGGTGGCGTGTGTGCGCACGGCGCGCGGGGTGCGCTGTTCGGCGTTTTGAACATCAGATCGTGCGCCTGCATTTGCGCCGAGCAACAGCCCTGGCTCGCGGCCACCAACGAGTTCCAAATAAACTTTTGCAAGAAGTTGCGCATCAAGCAGTGCGCCGTGTTTGACGCGCCCTGAAAGGTCGATGTTAAAGCGGCGACAAAGTGCATCCAGGCTTGCAGGTGCCCCTGGAAATTTTCGCCGCGCCAGATGAACGGTGTCGATGGCTTTGTCGGTTGAAAGCTTTTCGCGCCCGACCATTTTTAATTCGGAATTGATAAATCCTAAATCGAAGTTGGCGTTGTGGGCAATAATCGGCGAGTCTTCGATGAACGCCAAAAACGCGTCGACCTGGTCAGCAAACTTTGGTTTGCCCTTCACAAAATCAGAGGTCAGCCCGCTGATCGCGGCGGCTTCGGCGGGAACATCGCGTTCAGGGTCAAGATAAGTTTGAAAAGTTTTGCCCGAACAAATGTGATTGATCAGCTCAACACAGCCGATTTCAATCACACGGTGGCCGACCAGCGGATCAAGCCCGGTGGTTTCCGTGTCGAGGACAATTTCACGCATCGGTTTACCCAACCAGTTTCAGTTGAACATGAGTGCTTTTTTGAGGCGACGCAAGGTGAGCGCCCGACCCAGGCCGCTGGGGATTACCACGTCAGCCATGTGGCGCTTACGAGCGGCAGGGGTTTGGCGCGCCAGAATGCCAGCCAGAACACTGCTGGTCATGCCGGGGCGGGCCAGGGCCCGCTGGTGTTGCAAAAAATCTGGGGCATCAACAACCACCACAAGATCACATTGAGACTGCGCGCCGGTTTCAAACAGCAGCGGAATATCAAAAACCACGACCTTACAGCGGCGGCGCGTCGCTGACCTTAAAAAGGCGGCGCGGGCGCGTTGAACCAAGGGATGAATAATCGCTTCGAGGTGTTTGAGTTTCTGGGGCGCATCAAACACTATTTTCGCCAGCGCCTTTCGATCAAGCACGCCATTTTCCATGGCGCTGGGGAAAGCTTTGGCAATGGCGGGTAATGCCGCACCCGTGGGCGCGGTAAGCCTGCGTGATGTGGCATCTGAATCAAATACTGCCGCACCGAGATTGCGCGCCATACGCACGGTGGTTGATTTGCCCATGGCAATCGAGCCGGTAATGCCAACGATGAGTGGCCCTTGAGCACGATGACGGCGGCGATGACGGCGATGGGCGAGGCGGTTCATTTTTTAAACTGCGGAAAGAACGTGTTCGCGCAACGCGGGCGTAACGGCTGGTTTAACGCCGAACCACCCCTCGAACCCCGCTTGAGCCTGATAGAGCAACATTCCCAAACCATCGACCGTGGGGTTGCCGCGTTTTTTTGCAGCAAGCAACAGTTCGGTTTCAAGTGGCGCGTAAACCAGATCGGTCACCACGGCGTCCGGGTGCAAAGAGGCGAGATCAATTTCAAGTTTGGCCTGACCGTTCATTCCTAAGCTTGTGGCGTTGACCAACAAACCAACATCAGACATCGCTGATCCAATTTTTTCCCACGCAATGCTTTTAACCGTTGGGCCGCGTTCTTTCGCAAGGGCTTGGCTGCGGGCCTCCGTGCGGTTGGCAATGCGGATTTGCGCACACCCTGCGTCTTGAAGTGCGGCGCACACCGCACGTGCAGCGCCCCCCGCACCCAGCACAAGGCTGGGTCGGCCTTTGAGATCAAGGCCCACATGGCCCTGGCGTAGATTTTCGAGAAATCCAAACGCGTCAGTATTGGTGCCGCGCAGACGGCCATCGGGCAGAACAAACACCGTGTTGATTGCTCCGATGGCTTTGGCAACGTCAGTGACCTCATCGACCAGCGCAAGGGCTGTTTCTTTGTGCGGCACGGTCAGGTTGACACCGGCAAAACCAAGGGCAGGCAACGATTTTAGGGCCTGGGCTAAATGCTCAGGCTTCACCGCCAGGGGCACGTAAGCGCCATCAATATGATGTTCGCGCAGCCAATAGCCGTGCAGGGCCGGTGACTTCGAGTGGCCCACGGGCCA
>JANLSL010000281.1:0-3608 GCA_031362385.1 Alphaproteobacteria bacterium
CTCAACCGTCCTATCGATGGGCCCACCGCGACTAAAATCAGCGAGCTTTTCACTGAGGTCGTCATTGCGCCCGGCGCAGATGACGAAGCTAAAGCCATTTTCGCAAAAAAGAAAAACTTGCGCTTGATGGTCACGCACACCATGCCTGACCCTCGCTCACAGGGCCGCACCATTCGCACTGTGGCTGGTGGATTTTTGGTCCAAGGGCGCGATAACGGCCATATTGCGGCGGCTGACTTGAAGGTCGTCACGCAGAAAAAACCAACCGATCAGCAAACCGCTGATTTGTTATTTGCGTTTACGGTGTGCAAGCACGTCAAATCAAACGCGATTGTTTATGTCAAAAACGGGGCCACCGTGGGTATTGGCGCTGGCCAAATGAGCCGGATTGATTCAGCACGCATTGCGCATTTGAAATCCAAAGAAGCAGCACTTGCCGGGGGTTTGTCAGAAGCCCTCACGGTGGGCTCGGTGGTAGCGTCAGATGCGTTCTTCCCCTTTGCCGATGGCTTGTTGGTTACTGCCGAAGCGGGTGCCGTGGCTGTCATTCAGCCGGGCGGTTCAATCCGCGATGAGGATGTCATCAAAGCCGCCGACGAAAAGGGCCTGGCGATGGTGCTGACGGGAATGAGGCATTTCCGGCATTGATATTTGGTCGCATTTGCCACGCCAAGTGGAAGACCACTTCTCGGGCAAATGCTCCGCCGTTTAATTTGGCTCCTTCACGCCGCGCAGGATCCACCAGCCGATCGCCAAGAATACCAAAACAGTTGCCAGCCCCCAGCGCTGAGAGCCTGAAACAGCGGTGATCCATCCCACGGCAAGTGGTCCGCCAAAGGCAATCGCCTTTCCCGTCAGCGCGAACAGGCCAAACATTTCGGTACGCAATTCAGGTGGGGCTAAGCGTGCCATCATGGTGCGGCTGGCGGCCTGAACGGGCCCAAAAAACGTGCTCACCGTCAACGCCCAAATCCAAAACCAGATTTTGTCGGGCGCGCTTAATGTCAAAGCGCCAAAAACAATTACTGCCAAAACACTCAACGAAATCGTGCGTTTGGAGCCGAATTTGTCATCAATCCACCCAAACACCGCAGCACCTATGCCCGCCGTAACGTTAAGTGCGATGCCTAACTGAATCACCTCAGACACAGTCATGCCAAATGTGCCAGCCGCGAAAATGCCACCGAACGCAAAAATTGTATTCACGCCGTCGTTGTAGAGCATGCGCGCAATCAAAAACCGCGTGATGTTGGGATAGTGGCGTATTTTTAAGATTGTATCGCGCAATTGCCGCAACCCATTGGCAACAGCTGCGCCAATGGGTTGATTTGACGGGGCGTCGTCGTGGACCCACACGAAAAATGGCACCGAGAAAACTGCAAACCACGCCGCAACAATAAGTGACGTTGCACGTACGGGCTCGGCATATTCTTTGTTCAAACCAAAGGGCGCGGGGTCGGCCTGGATAAATACCACCAACGTCATCAATAAACACAACAGGCCGCCAGCATAGCCGCAGCCCCAGGCCCAGCCTGAAATTCGCCCCAGTTTTTCGGGTGGTGCCACCGAAGGCAGCAGTGCGTTATAAAAAACTTGGCCCACTTCAAAGCCAATGTTGGCAATCACGACGACAGCCAGAATCAAAATAACATGCGTACTTTTGGGCGCGGCAAAAAAAAGTAAAGCCGTGGCCAGCACCGACAGGGCCGAACACCAAAACACCCAGTATTTTCGCTTACCCGAGTAATCAGCAATCGCCCCAACCACGGGGCTGATCAAAGCAATCAACAGTGCCGAAAAGCCTTGTGCCCAGCCCCACCACGCCGTGCCTTCTTCTGGCGTGGGCGCGACACTTTGTGTGAAGTAAGTGGCAAAAACAAAAGTCACGATCACAGTAACGTAGGCTGAGTTCGCGAAGTCAAACAAGCACCAGCCAATAATGCCACGCTTGTCAGGGGTCATGGGTGTTACTTACCGAGTGCCTTAAGAATTTGGCGCGCCACATCCATCGTGTGTGCAGCTTGGTTTGCAGTAATGCGCGGCCCGGCTTTCGTGCGTACTGCTGCCAAAAAATCAGCAATTTCGCCGCGCAAGGCATCATGTTCGTGCACCGCCACTACCGTTCTCGCATTTGAAGTGATGTGACTGAGCTGACGGGCCATGAAATCAAGCTGATACTCACCTTGCGTTGTTTGCAAAACTAATCTGCGCTTGCGCTCGTCGGCTTTGCGGCTGGTGCGTAAATCTGCGGTGGTGCCGTCGGAGAATTTTAAAACAGCAGTGGCCCAGTCATCACGCATACCGCTGGCAGTGACCGACACCACGTCGCAATTTTTGAGTGCCAGCACGATTTCCAAATCGTGGATCATCATATCTGAGACCACATCCACCGGCACTTGGCGGCCTGCCGCCGGGCTCAAGCGTTCAACCGTGATGCTTTTAATATCGGCCCCGCGCACCCCTGCGGCAAACAAAGCTTCTGTCGCGGGATTGAAGCGCTCAATATGGCCAACCGCAACCGGTGTATTGGTTTTTGTCGCAGCCTGCACAATCGCCGCACAATCGGCCTCATTGAGGGCCAAGGGTTTCTCGATCAAGCACGCAATCCTTGCGTTCAATAACGGAATGGCCGCGGCGGCATGAAATTCTGGCGGTGTGGCGATGGTGACAGCATCGACCATCCCCACCAGATCAGCCGCATCAAATAAAGCATGGCATTGAAACTGCTGTGCAGTTTGGGTGGCCAGCGAACGGTCAATATCAACAACGGCAACTAATTTTGTATGCGCCATGTCGGCAGCGGCGCGCACATGGTGCATGCCCATGGGCCCTAACCCCACAACGGCGGTTCGAAGATGGCTTGGGTTGAGTGCCATGTGGCTGCGCGTTAACCAACCGCGCGACGCACGGCAGCGGCAATGCGGTCTTGATCACCTTCACTTAAGTAGGGGTGCATCGGCAAACTCACAACTTCTTTTGCCAATTGCTCGGTCACAGGCAAGCCGCCCTCAGCAACCGGAAACGCCCGGTAAACCGGCTGGACATGGATGGGTTTGGGGTAAAAAACCGACGTTGGAATTTTTTCTGCCGATAACGCCGCAACAATTTTATCGCGCATGTTTGAACATATAGTGTACTGCGCCCACACCGACGAGCGATCTGGTTTTACGATTGGAGTAGTGACGGCACCTGAAAGCAACATGTTATAGCGTTTGGCAATACGCGCGCGCGTCGCGCACTCGTCATCAAAAATTGCAAGCTTTTCAAGCAATACGGCTGCTTGAATTGTATCGAGCCGTGCGGTGAGGCCGATGCTGACGTTTTCATTGCGGTCTTTGCCTTGGCCATGCATGCGAATTTGCGTCATGCGGGTGTAAAGCTCTTCGTCGTCGGTAAACACCGCACCCCCGTCGCCGTAAGCCCCTAAGGGCTTGGACGGGTAAAAACTGGTAGCACTCACTTCAGCCAAGTTCCCGACGTGTTTGTTTTTGTAATGTGCGCCATAGCTTTGTGCGCCGTCTGCCAATACCCAAATACCTTCATCGGCGCTGAGTGCATTGATCTCGTCCATGTCGGCGGGCTGACCAAACAAATCTACCGGAATCACC
>JANLSL010000417.1:0-1985 GCA_031362385.1 Alphaproteobacteria bacterium
GCATCGGGTTGACGGAAATAACTTGGTCAGGCCGCGCCATATGTGCCCCTCCTTGCGTTAAGGAAATGATGTTAGCGCGCCAGGAAGGCTCAGGGGAATAACAGTTGTGACGGCCCTGCGGTCAGACCACGTGCCGGGAAGGGTGCCGGCTTCTCATACACGAAGGAGGGGGATCCCATGTCGAAAAATAACACGTCTATAACCGTGTGTGGTCGGCCGCAGGTTTTCGTCAAACGTTAAGCTGCTTTTGCAGTAGCGCTGGCTTCAATAGTTGGGCCCACAATTTTTGGCTCGGTGCTACTGGCGATCTCGATCCTGCGCGGCTTAAGTGCCTCGGGGATTTCGCGCTTAAGGTCGATATGCAGCAGCCCGTTTTCCATGCCTGCGCCAACCACACGAACATGATCTGCGAGCTCAAAGCGGCGCTCAAACGCACGCCCGGCAATGCCCCGGTGCAGGTACTGAACACCTTCTTCATCGGCTGCTGTCTTGCCCTTCACTGTCAACGTATTGTCAGAAACCTGGACATCGATCTCAGATTCGGCAAAGCCTGCGACCGCCAACGTAACACGGTAAGCATCAGGGGCGTTCTTCGCAATATTATAGGGGGGATAGGAAAGTTGTGTATCGTCGAAGCGATTTACGCTGTCGAAAATGCGCGACAGGTTGTCAAAGCCGACGGTGGCACGAAACAAGGGTGATAAATCAAGAGTACGCATAGATATTCTCCAATGAGCAATATCGATCGGCGCAGTTGGCAGGGCATACGTGTGAGAACGCACGCATTATGCGCCCAGAGGGCCGCACCGTTTCGCCCGCGACGGACCCTTAAAGGCATCCGTCACAGAAGTGGATTTAAGATGCGCCAGCCCAGCGTCAAGGGGCGCTGAGAGAAAAAACTAGGCGATGTTAACGATTTTGCCGTTCACATCCATGGGGCCCAGGGTGTTGGTAAACACCGCCTTGCGGCGCACATACCGCAAAATACCTTCAGCCCCGAATCGGGTTGGGCCGATGCCTGAGAACCGGAACGATTCATGGGCCACATCTTGCACCATGGCGGTCAGAGAGCCGTCATTAATGCTGACTGCCCCGCTGTTAATGCGCCGCGCGACCGGCATGGCCTCGTCAGCGCTGCCCGCAAATACCGAGGCTGACAAACCATAGATCGTGTCATTGGCCAAGCTCACAGCCTCATCAACTGTGTCAAACGCCATGACTGGCATGACGGGGCCAAACGTTTCTTCGGTCATCAGTTTCATTTTATGGGTGACATCGACCACCACCGTCGGGGCCAGCCACTTACCTCCCTTGGTCATGATTTCCCCGCCGCATAGAATTTTTGCACCCTTTGCAACGGCGTCTTTCAGGTGATCGACGACAACTTCGGCCTGGCGTTCAAAAATGAAGGGGCCCACAAAACCCATCTCGGGGTCATCAACGTCGAGCGTTGTGGCTTTGGCCAGTTCAGTCAACTTTGACACAAACGAATCGTAGATTGGCCGGGCCACATAAATACGCTCAACCGATTGGCAGGCCTGCCCGGTTGCCGCGACCGACGCTCGTAAAATTCCGGCTGCCGCCATGGGGACATGTGCTGACGCCAGCACGATGGCTGGGTCTTTACCGCCCAGCTCAAGAAATACAGGGATAAACCGTTTGGCCGCCGCTTCAGCAACCTTACGGCCCGTGCGCACACTTCCCGTGAAGCTGACCAGATCAACGCGTTCGATCAGCGCTGCCCCGGTATCCCCAGGCCCACGCGCAAAGACGAGAACGCTTTCGACAGCTGGGACTTCTTTGAGGGCTTTGCGCAAGGGCTCGACCCAGCGCGGCGTGACTTCACTGGGCTTAATAATAACCGCATTGCCCGCCGCCAAGGCTGGGAGCGTATCGATAAACGAGAGCAGGAGGGGAAAATTCCAGGGCGTGATGTTGCCCATAATGCCATAGGGCACATAGTGCCCGCCGCCCAGTATGTGCGC
>JANLSL010000428.1:0-11216 GCA_031362385.1 Alphaproteobacteria bacterium
ATACTTGCGCTTGATTGCTGCTTACGTCGCGCATTTTTATGCTCACAACCGCTTGCGCTGGGGGATCGATCAGCTGGCGATGTATGCAGTGTATGAATACATGCGAGAGCGAGACATCGCGCCAAACGTGCACTTGTTAGATGACCGAGCAGTAGACTATGAATGTTTTGATGACAGCTACGTGTGGTGCAATTCGGGGCGCGGCAAATTCTTGCAGCTGAAAATGATCGCCAAGGGGCAGGAAGAGTCTAACGACGCTGACCGCTCCAAATATTTCAACGCGCTGAAAAAGTATGCCGCGCGGCTGAAGTAAATACCGGGCGCAATGGGTCACGACCCCGGCGCATTCAGGCGCCCTTACAGCACCCTTCATCTTGACCTCGGCCACCAATCAGGGGTAACTAGGATTGCTCGTGGGATTTGCCGACCGGCTTGCGGCCACGTTAAAACCGCTAAAAGAGGTCGAGGGCATGGGGCCCCCGCCGTTTCCGGTTGGGGGCTTTTTTTATTGCCCCGAGGCTGAGGAGACTGATTATGGATGCAGACGACCAAGCAGAGCGCGCCTGGCATACCGCCACCCAACTCGTTCGCGGCGGAACAGAGCGTAGCCAATTCAACGAGACCAGCGAAGCGATCTTCATGAATTCCGGCTACGTCTATGCGACGGCCGAAGAAGCGGAGAATTCATTCAACGGCACGCTCGAACGTTTTGTCTATTCACGCTTTCGCAACCCGACCGTTGCCATGTTTGAAAAGCGCCTGGCTTTGATTGAAGGCGCAGAAGAATGCCGCGGCATGGCCAGCGGCATGGCGGCTGTGTATGCGTCGCTGGCCTGCCAGCTCAGCGCCGGTGATCGCCTTGTTGCGTCACGCGCTTTGTTCGGTTCGTGCCACTACATCTGCGCCGAACTATTGCCGCGCTTTGGCATAAAAACAGAGCTGGTCGATGGACGCGACATCAACGCCTGGAAAAAAGCGCTGGCAACAAAAGCCAACGTTGTCTTCCTCGAAAGCCCGTCAAACCCCGGCCTGGAAGTTACTGATATTCCTGAAGTTTGCAAACTTGCTCATGCTGCTGGCGCATCTGTCGTTATTGATAATGTGTTTGCCTCTCCATTGTTGCAAAAGCCGTTCAAGATGGGCGCAGATGTCGTGGTCTATTCCGCAACCAAACACATCGATGGTCAAGGTCGATGCCTCGGCGGAGCCGTGTTGGGCACCAAGGCATTCGTCACCGATAAACTCACGCCATTTATGCGCCACACCGGCCCCAGCCTCAGCCCATTTAACGCATGGGTGTTGCTCAAGGGGCTGGAAACACTTGAGCTGCGCATGCAACGTCATTGCGAGAACGCTGCCAAGGTTGCGGATTTCCTCCACACTCAAAATACCCTGTCGCGCTTGCTTTACCCGGGCCTCAAAAGTCATCCTCAGCATGACTTGGCGATGAGTCAGATGAGCGCGGGTGGGAACATTATCGCTTTTGAATTGGCTGGTGGAAAACCTGCGGCATTTCGATTCTTAAATGCGCTTAAGACAATTGATATCTCCAACAACTTGGGCGATTCAAAAAGCTTGATTTGCCACCCGGCAACGACCACCCATCAACGCCTCAAGCCAGAAGAGCGGGCTGAAGTTGGGATCACAGATGGATTTATTCGCCTCTCGGTTGGACTTGAAGATGTCAAAGACATTATTGCCGACTTGCAACAGGCTTTGCGCACATAGGATCTATGCTTTCGAGGCCTTGACGCAGACGCCATACTGGCGCGAAATCAATCTATATTAGTCAGCGCCCAGATTTTGGCCCTACGTTCAGTTCGGTTTATTTTGCGATGTACGAAAAAACCACACGCGACATTCTGATCAGCGTACGCCCCTTCTTTCTTGAGGAGCAATCAGCGCCGGATCGCAATCATTTTGTCTGGGCGTACCGCGTCAACATTCGTAACCAAGGATCTCAGACGGTTCAGCTGGTTAATCGTCATTGGCGTATCACCGACAAAATGGGACGGTTGCAAGAGGTAAAAGGCCCCGGAGTCGTCGGCGAACAGCCTGTCCTTAAGCCGGGCGAGTCGTACGACTATACAAGCGGATGCCCGCTCGAAACCCCCTCGGGAATTATGGTTGGGTCCTATGAAATGACCACGCCCGACGGTCAGCGCTTTTTGGTTGAAATCCCAGCCTTTTCGCTCGATAGCCCGCATGATCGCGCCCAGATCAACTAACCTTTAGACTGATCTGCGGATACCGCCGCAACGTAAAGAGCTTTGAGATCAAGCAGGCGCGCTATACTCGATTCAGGGTCCGGCACCACGCAACAACGACCCGGTGTTGGCAGAATTATTTTCACCACAAAGGTAGCTTCGATGTCGAACGTACCGAAAGGCTTCTCCCCCCTCGCCGTTCGCGATCATCGCGAAGGTTCAGCAGTTTCCGCGCGGCCCACACGGACGCAAGCCGAAGAAGCTGTGCGCACATTAATTATGTGGGCTGGCGATGACCCTGCCCGCGAGGGCTTGGTCGGCACACCAGATCGTGTAGTGCGTTCATACGAAGAATTTTATGCCGGCTACGCACAAGACCCCGAGGCCATTATGCGCACCACCTTCGAAGAGGTCGAGGGTTACGACGAAATGGTGTTGCTGAAGGACATTCCTTTTGAAAGCCATTGTGAGCACCACATGGTCCCCATCATTGGCAAAGCTCATATTGCTTATTTGCCGAACAATCGCGTTGTCGGGATCTCGAAACTTGCACGCATGGTTGAAGCTTACGCCAAGCGCCTTCAAATTCAGGAAAAAATGACAGCACAAATTGCCAACGGCATTAACAACGTGCTTCACCCCAAGGG
This sequence comes from Alphaproteobacteria bacterium, assembly GCA_031362385.1. Taxonomy (GTDB): domain Bacteria; phylum Pseudomonadota; class Alphaproteobacteria; order Rhodospirillales; family Rhodospirillaceae. The sequence continues at coordinate 2,855 of JANLSL010000428.1, forward strand.
CGTGGCGGTGGTGGTCGAGGGCGTCCACCAGTGCATGACGACGCGCGGCGTTCAGAAACCCGGCGTCAGCATGGTCACCTCAACAATGCTTGGGGCTTTTCGCGACGATGCCTCGACGCGCCGCGAATTCTTGGCGCTTGTAGGCAGCAAATAGCCAGACTTACTTGAAGTAACCGCTCAGAGATTCGGCAAACCTGCCCTTGAGTTCCCGGTCGGCGTTGTCGAATGTGGTGTTAATCATACTAACCCATACCGCTTCTTTTTGAGGCTGGGTCGCGCCTTCGATCATTGTTTGTGAGACTGAGGCAGCAGCTTCGGCTTTGGTCAGAACCGCGCCATTGGGGTCGATAATTGCAATTTCAAGATTAAGGCTGCCATCATACTGAACGGCCTCTTCCTTCTTGAACCAGCCACGAATGCCTTTTTGGATGGGAAGTATTTTTTCGGTAATCCTGCCTTCACGCAACGTAATCCGCAGTTTATTGACGCTATTGCCCGTCAGTTGAAACCGTTGATTTGCCCAAACGCGTAGAGCTTGCTCGTAGGTCGCGGGCGAGAGATGCCCGACCTGTGGATATGCCCGGAGTGTCTGATCTTGGACAACAATTTCGAATGACGTCGCGTCCACGTTAAAGACGCCGCTTTCAGCAAAGCGCGCTTGCGGTGATGCACCCTTTTCTTCAGCTGAGGCCCCCACCATGAAGCCTGCAATGAGTCCAATCAGCATGATGTAACGCATGATCATATCCCTTCTCCTGGCCCAGCACGGCTTACCGTCGCAAGCTTATCAATATCAGCTTCTGAGAATGCATAGTCCGTACGGCAAAATTCGCATGTCATCCGAACGATGCCATTTTCAGAGAACGATTTTACTTCATCAACGGGAAATGAGGCTAAAATACGTTCGCTGCGGCGGCGCGAACAACGGCACCCAAAGGTAATGGGCTTTGCCATCAATGGCTTAACACCAATTGTTGCAAATAGCCGATATAACAATTGTTCAGGCGGAAGATCCTGGTCCAAAAGTTCTTTCTTGGTGGCGCTGCCCATCAAGATGACTGCTGTACGCCAAGCATCTTCAGCGTCATCGTTTGCGAGCACGGCCATACCACCGATTTCAGGCATCCTTTGGATAACCAGCGCGGTCGCCCGCCAGCCCCCACCCTTTTCAGGGTCAGGCGGTGCGACGGCAATCAATAGTGCTGAAGCTAATTGCTCGGACTGGCGGAAATAGTTGTGAACCGAGTCCGTAATACTGCCGGCGATCAATTCAACAACGCCCTGATAGCGTTCAGTGTCGGGGCCTTGATCAACAGTGAAAGCAAGATGGCCCTCGCCTAACATATGAGCCGCTAAGTGCTCAGGCCGCCCCAGAGCGATCGCTGTCGACAATTTTATAGATTCGAATTTGGCCCAGGCTCGCAGCTGGCCTGCCGAGGTCACGTCCGCGACAAGTGTGTGAACGGGGCCCTTGCCCTGCGCTTGCAAGGTAAAGACGCCGTCGTATTTAATGCCCCCAGCCAAAGCGACCGCAGCCACCATTGCTTCGCACAGAAGCGCGGCGACGACTTCAGGGTCATTGTGGCGCTCGATAATAGTTGTAACTGAGTCAGTAAGCCTGACCAAGCGGCCACGAAAAGCGCCGTGTGCTAAAACGAAAGGTTGGCAGAAGTCAGACGTTGCGGGCGCACCATTCACGGCGCTGCTCAAGACATGCACCACACCAAGATGCCCTTCTGAGCGTGCAGGCGATTTTCGGCCTCATCCCAGACAACAGATCGTGGGCCGTCGATCACCGAAGCGGTTACTTCCTCACCGCGATGTGCCGGCAAACAATGCATAAAAATAGCATCAGGTTTGGCCAAGGCCATGAGGGCATCATTCACTTGGAAGGGCATCAATACATTATGTCGATTGCCCTCTTCATCACCCATCGATACCCAGGTGTCGGCAATGATGCAATCAGCGCCGCGCACAGCTGCCGTGGGATTGGCCAATTCAATAATGTTTGCGCCCCTGGCTTTGGCTGCCGCAACAATCTGTGGCTTCACACGCAAACTCTCTGGGCAGGCCAGCCGCAACTCAAAACCGAACAAGGCCGCAGCGTGAATCCAGCTGACCGCCACGTTATTGCCGTCACCACACCACGTCACGACCGCCTTGCCGATAGGGCCCTTGCGTTCTTCGTAGGTCATGATGTCGGCCATGATTTGACAGGGGTGAGAGTCATCCGTGAGCCCGTTGATCACGGGCACACTCGCGAAAGCAGCCAGCTCTTTAAGGTTTTGGGAGGCATGGGTGCGCATCATAATGGCGTTAACATAACGCGACAGGACACGCGCGGTATCAGCAATGGTCTCACCACGTCCAATTTGGGTTTCCTGCGGAGACAACACAAGCGCGTTGCCGCCGAGTTGCGTCATGCCGACTTGAAATGAAACACGCGTGCGCGTCGATGGTTTTTCGAACACCAAAGCAATTGATTTACCAGCCAAGGGCTGCGCATTGCCGCCCGGCATTTGGCCGCGCTTCATCGATGCTGCCAAATCAAGAATATGGCGAACCGTTCCGGCATCAAGCAAGTCGAGATCTAGAAAATGCTTTGGCACTTTGGGTTGCGTGTTCATGACCTAGCTCGATAATTCAGCGGCAGCTTTGTCGATCATCGTGGCAGCTGCTTCGATTTCAGCATCACCGATGATCAGCGGCGGTAAAATGCGCACAGTATTGTCGCCACCAACCACGGTCAGCAGACCTTGAGCCATGAGTTTCGCAACAACTTCACCATTGGGAATGTTGCATTTAAGGCCAATCATTAAGCCTTTGCCGCGCACTTCTGCAAAAACTTTGGGATACTTAGCCACTAATGGGCGCAGTTTTGCCCATAACTTCTCAGCCGTTGCAGTAACTTGGTCGAGAAACCCTGGTGCGAGTACGACATCAAGTACCGCGTTGGCCGCAGCCATGGCCAGCGGATTGCCACCAAACGTAGATCCATGTGTGCCTGCAACCATGTACTTGGCTGCGCGTTCAGTTGCTAAGCAGGCACCCACCGGGAACCCACCGCCTAATCCCTTCGCAAGTGCTACGATATCAGGAGTGACGCCCGCCCATTCATAGGCGAACAGTTTGCCCGTGCGGCCCAAGCCACACTGTACTTCGTCAAAAATCAACAACAGGCCGAACTCGTCAGCGACGGTGCGCAAGCCCCGCAAGTAATCGAGGTCGGCGGGGATAATGCCGCCCTCACCTTGAATAGGCTCGACAACAATCGCTGCCGTGTGCGGCGTAATGGCCGCGCGCATTTCGTTCATGTTACCAAAAGCAACCTGATCGAAACCATCAACCTTGGGGGCAAACCCATCGAGGTGTTTGTCTTGGCCACCGGCAGAGATCATGGCGAGTGTGCGGCCATGGAACGCGCCACGCGCGGTGATCACCCGGTATTTGTCCTTTGCACCTTGGGCTTGATGAAAGCGCCGTGCGGTTTTGGTCGCACACTCCATGGCTTCGGCCCCAGAGTTGCAAAAGAACATGGTATCGGCGAACGAACGAGCCACCAGCCGCTCGGCCAATTTTTCTTGCCCAGCGACGCGGTATAAATTCGAGCAGTGCCACAACTTCTCAGCTTGAGCTTTGAGTGCTGCAACTAAATGCGGATGTGCGTGGCCCAAAGCCGTAACCGCAATTCCAGCGCCAAAATCGAGAAAGCGTCGCCCGTCGGTGGCATACAGCCACGCCCCTTCGCCCCGATCGAATACGATATCGGTTCTAGCATAAGTCGGCATTACAGCGGCGATCGACATTTCTCTTCCTTTCGAAAACCTATGGTCACAAGGCGTTAAAACGGTCAGTGGCGAGACCGATGCCCGGTCTCAAGTTGGTATGGGGCGACAGCGAATCTGAAAAAAAATGGGGCGGTTCCTAAAAACCGCCCGTTCTACCCGTATTGATTGCGCCAAAGGCCTGCCTTGTCAACGGCTTGGGCAATGAACTTGGGGTGAACTTAAAGCCCGGGCGGGTTAGGCCTTGAGCTTGTATCCTCGTCGGATCATGACGTAGGTGACCGCGAATAACACGATATTGAGCACCGTGAGGACAACAACGCCTAGGAACGGTTGGCTGGGCTCTTGGCCCAAGAAGCCATGCCGAAAGCCATCAATGTTGTAGAAAAATGGATTGAAGTGGGCGACCACCTGGGCCCATTCGGGCAGCCGGTCGATGGTATAGAATGTGCCCGATAAAAAAGTGAGCGGTGTCACGATGAAGTTCGTAACAGCTGACATATGGTCAAACTTCTCAGCCCAAATCGCGCCAATCACACCCGCAGATGACATAAACAACGATCCTGCGATACCGTGGAATAAAATCAGCCAAATATTGTAGACATGAATCTCTGCAAAGAAACCCATGACGATGACGCAGGCGATGCCAACGATGACACCCCGTGTGGCGCCACCCAAAATCCAGGCCGTCGTCAGTTCAATCGCGCTCAGCGGCGTCATCAAAACATCAACGATGTTGCCTTGCACCTTGGCCACCAAGATCGATGACGAGGTATTCGCAAACGCGTTTTGGATCATGGTCATGATAATCAAGCCGGGCACAAGAAAGTCGGCAAAGTGATACCCAGAAATCATCACACCTTGGCGGCCAAAAGCAAACACCATGACAAGCAAAAACATCAAACTGGTGATCACTGGCGCTGCCACCGTCTGGACAATAACTTTCCAAAACCGGCGGACTTCTTTCATGTAGAGTTCCCACATGCCGCGCCAGTTCACGCGGCCAATCGTGCGTGGCAGCGGGACTGAAAATACGGGCTGGGAGCTAGCAGCAGCGGTATCGGTCATGGCACAGTCTATGGGTACTGAATTTCGCAGCGGTTTATGCCTCTAGACATTCAATGGCAAGAGCAGATTTGAACCAACAACGTCCACCAAAGCGCCCCGTAAAACTGCCGACCAAGCGCAGGCTGAGCAACATTGCGCTTTATTACCTCAAGCGGTTTAGTTCGAGCGCTGCCAACTTGCGTCAGGTATTGCGTCGCCGGGTCATGAAAATGACCACTGAAACGCCCGAGCACCGCGCAAACGCTTACCAGGCTATTGATGAAATCGTGGCGGGGCTCGTTGCCAGTGGCGCGGTCGACGATGCGCGCTATGCCGCCGCGCGCGTACGCTACGACCAGGCCTTGAAAAAACCGCGCGCCAAGACCGCAGCAAAACTGCGCGCCAAGGGCGTAGCTCAGGCGACGATCAAGCAGGCCATTGCGGAAGAGTCCGCTGAGGACGCTGATTTCGAGGCTGGCTTAGCTATTGCGCGCCGACGTCGGCTGGGACCATACCGCACGACCGAACGCTCCCGTGAAACAGATCACCGTGATTTGGCTGCCCTGGCGCGGGCCGGGCTTGATTTCAAAACCGCCAAACGCGTGCTGACGTGGCATGAAGAATGAGCGCAGTCTTACCCCAGCAAGGTTGGCGCGCGTGGGTCGGCTTCACAGCCATGGCTATCGGGATGTTTTTGGCCATTCTCGACATCCAAATCGTTGCCAGTTCTTTGCTCGATATTCAGTTCGCACTCAAAATCCCAGCTGAGCAACTCAGCTACATCCAAACCACGTATTTGATCGCCGAGGTCATTGCCATAGCGCTGACAGGCTGGTTGACGCGGGTAATGTCAACGCGCTGGTTGTTCGTGGCCGCGATGCTGGGCTTCGTTATTGCCAGTGTCGGATGTGCGATATCAAACACCACCCAATCCCTCTTGGTATTTCGATTCATTCAAGGGCTTTTTGGTGGCGCGATAATCCCGCTGGTTTTTACGGCAGTCTTTCTGCTGTTCCCACCACAGCTTCAAACACGTGCAACCGTCATCGGCGGCGGACTTGCAATGCTGGCGCCGACATTAGGCCCTTTTATTGGCGGCTGGATTACCGAAACACTCTCGTGGCATTGGCTGTTTTTAATCAATCTCGGGCCCGGTGTCGTGGCCTGTGTGCTCGTCGCAGCGCTGATCAGAATTGACGAGCCAGAGTGGTCACATGCGCGCACGCTTGATGTCATTGCGCTGGGTCTCATTGTCGCATTTCTGGGAACACTAGAATTTACGCTGAAACAAGCACCAGGCTGGGGTTGGAGTTCGCCGCGCAGCTTGGCCTTCGTGAGTGTTTGTCTGTCCGCAGGCATACTTGGCGTGTGGCGTTGCATTCATCGACGTGATCCGCTGATCAACATCGCCGTCTTTCGTGACCGCACATTCGCAATTGGAGCAATTTATAGTTTCATCCTCGGGATGGCGCTGTTTGGGTCGGTTTACATCCTGCCGCTGTTCTTAGGAATTGTGCGCGGTCACGGCCCGCTCGAAATCGGAACAATCATGATGGTGATGGGCGGCGCACAATTGCTGGTCGCACCGCTTGCGACGTATGGTGAAACGCGCATCGATGCCCGTGTGATGACGTTGGCGGGCTACGGGCTTTTCGCGCTGGGATTGGCGGCCAACGCCTTCGCCACACCGGCATGGGATTTCAGCGCATTAGTCTTGCCCCAAATTCTACGCGGTGCTGCGGTCATGTTGTGCTTGTTGCCAGTGACGCGGCTAGCGCTAGGCCAGCTGCCGTCTCACCTTATTCCACAAGCTTCAGCAGTATTTAACCTGATGCGCAACATTGGGGGCGCCGTGGGGCTGGCGATCATCGACACCATCATTGAGAACCGCCCCGCAGCGCACGTCGCAGAAATCGTCACGCGCTTGCAGGCGGGCGAGCGGGCAATGGCAGCTTATGTGGGATTGCCACTTGAGCGATTCAATGGCCAACCTTTGGGGCCCATCAACGAGACCATGCAAGAAATGGCCAAGCCACTTGTGGAGCGCGCCGCTGTCGTTATGAGCTTCAATGAAGCCTGGGCAGTGCTGGCGGTTTTAGTTGCACTGTCATTAGCGGCGCTGCCTTTTATGAAACCGGTTCACCGACTGGACGCGACCGAAACGAAAGGTTCTCTGCCCTGATGCGCACCCACAGCGCCCACGCATTGAGCAGAGAAAACAATACCGCCAGTGGCCACGCCCCAATCACCAACGGCAGAATGGCGATCTCGAGCACGACGACAACGTAATTAGGGTGAGTCAGGAATCTATATGGTCCGCGCCGTACCAACGCCACATCGCGGGGCACAATAATGCGCGTGGTCCAAAATCGCCCGAGAGTCAGCATCACCCAAGCACGTAAGGGCTGGATTGCCAGATACAACACAAGCCAAACCAAGCTGAGTTCTACAGGCGCGAAGCTGGCCCAGGTAAAGAGTGCAACGATCCAGGCGGTATGAACGGCAACGATGAAGGGGTAATGGCTTGCCCCCACTTCAATCGCGCCATCGGCCAATAATCTTTTCGTATTGCGGTTGGAGATTGCAAGCTCCGCAAGCCGCTCAAGACTCACCAGCACTAAAATCACATAGGCAGTCATCATAGCAGCGTCATCACCGCAAAACCGGCTGAAAAACCTGGCCCCAACGCGGTCATAAGATGACGCCCCGTCGCCCCGCGCGCCAACGTTTTTTCGAGCACGGCCAACACCGTAACGGCTGACATATTGCCGCGTTCAGCCAGCACTGTACGGGCATCAACCAACGCTCCGGGCGGTAAGTTATAAGCTTGCTCAATCGCCGAGACGACTTTCTCGCCGCCGGGATGAACGATCAGCCCGCATATATCAGCCATCGTCAGACCGATACGGGTGAGAAAATCATCACTCACTTTGCGCATTTCATCACGCACGAGGGTTGGAATATGACGCGAGAAAATGACACCCAGCCCGTTGTCTTCAACACTCCAGCCCATCACGTCACGTGATTCTGGCCAGGTGTGCTCGCCCCATGCATCAAGTGAAGCGCGTGGCTTTTGGGTCGCCTTTTCGTTTAAGCCCGGCGCGTGTAATAATATCGCCGCCGCACCATCGCCAAAAATTGTGGTGCCAATAATGTTGGCTTTGCTGTCATCGGATCGCCGAAACGTCAGGCCGCACAACTCAGTGCACATAAAAAGCACCCAGGCACCCGGCGTGGCGCGCGCGAGTGCGCCAGCACGCGACAAACCGATCACACCGCCCGCGCACCCCAAGCCAAACACCGGTAGACGTTGTACGGTTGGGCTCAAGCCCAGCGGACCTTGCAACAGCGAGTCCAAACTCGGGGTTGAAATGCCGGTCGACGACACCGTCACTGTTGCAGCAACATCGCGGCCAGTAACGCCCGCATCGCTTAATGCTTTTTTTCCTGCAGCGGTTAACAGCGCTAACGCGTTTTCCTCGAACAGCTTCATGCGTTCGGGCCAGCCATGATCAGTCGCGTACCACTCG